>JBFILE010000600.1:0-1999 GCA_041599855.1 Thermoplasmatota archaeon | reverse complement strand
CCGAACAATGCGCGAAGGAGCAGCAGGACGACGCCGTTGCCGACGCGCTGGTGGGGCGGGAGTGCACCGGGGGCGATGCGATGGCGTCGCCCGAGGACGAGGTCTGCCTCGCCCGCGAGGACAGGTGCCACGAGGCCCGCCATGTCCGCGGCGTCGAGGGTGCCGTCGCAATCCGCGAAGACCACGACCTCGGGAGGCGCGGGCGAGGCCCCGAGGTGCCGGATCCCGGCAAGGCATGCACTCCCGTATCCGCGGTGGGGCTCGGCCACGACCTCCGCACCCGATTCCATGGCGCGGGCGGCGGTGGCGTCCGTGCTCCCGTTGTCCACGACGATGACGCGGGCACCCTGTTTCCGGAACGCCGTGACAACGTGGGCGACCGCCCCTTCCTCGTCGAGGGCGGGAAGGATGACGGCGACCGGCGAGGCGCCGGTCACGACGAGCCCTCCGCGTCCGGGGGGTCGCGGGCAGCAGCGTGGGCGAATTCGCGGATGCCGTCCTCGAAGGTGACTTCCGGCGCGAACCCGAGAATGCGTTCGGCCTTCGCGGTGGACGCGAATACATGGCGGGCATCGCCGGGGCGGTAGGTGCCGGAGAGTTTGGGCTGGAGGTCCGGGTCGAGGACGTCGGCAAGGCCCTTGGCCACGTCCATGATGGGCCGCGGCGTGCCGGTGCCGATGTTGAACGCCTCGTACGCCACCCCCCTCCGGTTCATCCCGATTTCCCCCCGGCTCGCCTCCGGCCCGGCCGCCCCATGTTGTTCCAGGGGAGCGTCGGCCGCCATGAGGTTGGCGCGGGCGATGTCGCGCACGTGCACGAAATCGCGGAGTTGCGTCCCGTCCTCGTGGACGATGGGCGGGTTCCCGTCCATGAGGCGGCTCTTGAAGAAGCTCGCAACACCGGCATACGGCGTGCGCCGCGGCATGCGGGGGCCGTACACGTTGTGGTAGCGGAGGGCGACGACGGGGATGCCGAGTTCCCGGCCCACCGCCATCGCGGTCAATTCCTGATCGAGTTTCGTGGTCGCGTACACGGTGCCCGGGCGGAATGGCTGCTCCTCGGTGGCGCTCACGGGAACCAGGGCCCCGTGGCAGGTGGGGCAGACGGGATCCCAGATCCCTTGATCAAGGTCCTCCGGACGGCGCGTTCCGGACCGGGCCGAGTCGCACCCGTCGCACCGGTATGCGCCTTCCCCGTACACCGCCATCGTCGATGCGAGGATGAGGCGTTCGGGACGATGCCGCGCGCGAGCCATGGCGTGCATGAGGCGCACGGTGCCAAGGACGTTCGTGACCACGTAATCCTCGGCTTCGACCGCGCCGCGGCCGAGGCCGACCATCGCGGCTTCGTGGTACACGTGGTCCACGCCGTACGCCAACGCCGCGTCCAAGTCGTCCTTGTCCGTGACCGAGCCCCGGATGAACACGACGCCCTCCAATATGACGGGGTGGCGGGACGGGTGGACGCGCGGGTCCAGGTTGTCGAGGATGATGACGCGGTCGCCGCGGGCGGCGAGGGCGTCCACGATGTGGCCGCCGATGAAACCTGCGCCGCCGGTGACGAGGGATGTTCGTGTCATGGTTGCACCTCGGTTGCTGTGGCCATGGGTGCCTGTGAGCCCCGCCGCAGGGTGGGAACGACTGCCACACCAAGCCACAGCGGGTAGAAGAGGTAATTGTAGTGCCAGGGCACGTTCCCCACCTTGTTCAGATGCTGGAGGACGGACCCGTCGAGGAATGCGGCGGGACCCCACAGGATGAAGGGGAGCATGATGGCGCCTGCGATGACGATGGCGCGGACCGCCCCGCGGAGGTCCCGTTCCAAGGCTGCCACCACGAGCACGAGCGGCAGCGCGAACTGCTTGGCCGCACACGCAAGGCCCGTCAGCCATGGACTCGTCGTGCGTCGGCCCCACGCGAGCAACGCGAGGACGACGAAGTCGTTGAAGCCGCTTGCCGCGAACCACAGGACGAGGGGATTCGCGAACGCGTAGAACGGG
>JBFILE010000599.1:0-2000 GCA_041599855.1 Thermoplasmatota archaeon | reverse complement strand
TGCTGAGGCGGATGGGACTGCGGCGGCCGGGGTGCCACTCGCCGGGGCATCGCTCGACGGGTGCCGGCCGACCGGATCAAACGATGGGGTCGAGACGGGCGTGGTCGAATTGTCAATGGGTCCGCGTTGCAGTGGAACGGAAAAAAAAAAGGATGGGGCAGGAGGGGAACGCCCCTCCCGCCGCCTGCACCCGCAGGCACCTCGGCTCAGATCACCGAACGTCGCGCAGCGGCCCCACGCTCTCTGCAGGCTGCAGCTTCCCTTCCATGTGCCAGTACCAGGTGTCCTTCGCGCCGTACTTCACGATTTCCTGCTCAAGGTAGATGTCGCCACCCTCCAGGTTCCTCACCGTCGTCGTGTGCGATTCCAGGATGGTGCGCCCACAAAGCAAGGCCGCAGTGATCGTGTACCCTTCCTTCGTGTACTTGATCTCGTCCGGGCCACGGGTTCCCGTGCACCGGTCCGGGCCCCGCACCTGATCGTAGCTGTTGGTGTACGCCCCCGACTGCTCCGGCGGGACGTTGCCGCATTGCGGCGTCTTCACATCCGACTGCCGCGACGGCGCAATCGCCTGATCGAACTCCCACGCGTACCCGTCCTTCGTGTACGTGACCTCAACAGGGACCTGCTCGCACGCGTACTTCGTCCTGGGTTCCTTGGGGTCGAACGGCATGTTCGTCACGCTCACCCGCACGTTCCCCGTGTTGACCACCATGAGGATCGGGGTCGCAGCCGCCGCCTCATTCGACGACGGGCCTTCCCCGTTCTCCGTCACCGCCGTGATGTTGTAGTAGTATGTCGCACCGAGGAGAAGCCCCGAGTCGATGTACGTCTGCGGCGAAGGCGCCGAGGACGGAATGTCCAGCTGGTACACCGTCGCACCCGGCAGGTCGCCGCGGAACATCCGGTAATGGCTGATCGTCCCACCCGGCGTCAGGGGCGGCGTGATCGTGAGCATGATCTCCCCCGGCAAAGGGCCCGGGGTCGCCGTGATCACGGGCGCATCGATCAACGGGCCGCCGCCGCCCATCACGGGTCCGGCGAAATCCGGCAGCGCGTTGAAGCTCCCGGGGCAAGCCGGCGTCGCCGACGTGACGGAACTCGGCTGACTCTCACCATCAAGCGACACCGCCGTCACCGAATAGAAGTACGGCGTTCCCTCGGTCAATCCCGAATCCGAGAACACCTGGACCGGCGCCGAGTACGTGACGGTCGCGTACAATGTCAGCGAGCCGGACGTCAAACCCCGGAAGATCTTGTAGGAATTGATGGCGGAGTTGCCGTTCTGCGCTGGTTCCACGATCACGACGTTGATCGTGTCACACGTGAAGAAATGATCCGCCGCCGTCGCCGTCGGCGCACCCGGCTCGAAGCACGGGAGTTCCTGGGGCGTCTCCTCGACTTCCCATCCCTGGGATCCTGCGGAACCCGTGGTCCCGGCTGCACCGTTGTTCCACGGCCAGTTGCCACCGCCGCCGGGTCCGCCCCAGCCGCCTTGGCCACCCGCGCCACCGGACGCCGTCCCGACGCCGCTCGCGCCGTTCAACGGGCACGACAACGGGTTCAATCCCTGAAGGCCGCCGATGGCGGTCGCGCTGCTGCCGTTTCCGCCGTTGCCGCCATCGCCGCCGCGGCACCCGTCGCCCGTGGCGGCACCATCGCCACCCCAGCCGCCGTTGCCTCCGCGACCACCCTTGCCGCCCGTCGCGACGGCCGCACCGCCGTCCCCGGCCGAGATGGAGGTGCTCGCAATCGCGCCGCCAGGGCCACCGAGGGCTTCGGCGCCCACAACGCTCGGAAAGCCGGGGTAGCCATTCTCGCCCTTTTCGCCATTCAGGTTGTCATTCGTGGGTGCCGTGTACGCGCCGCACGGAGGGTGATTCTTCGTACCGCACGTCCAGCACACATCATCCGTCCCTTCTGTGCCATGGATGCCGTCAACGCCAGCGACTCCGTCCGCACACGCATCCCCGCCATCGCTCGCGATGATTCCGGGAGTG
>JBFILE010000598.1:0-2002 GCA_041599855.1 Thermoplasmatota archaeon | reverse complement strand
GACGCGCTCGGCCTCGGCGCCGGGGGCGCCCTCGCCCTCCCCGGCATGCCGGCAAACCTGACGATCCGCACGTCCGCGAGCGGCCTCACCGTTGACGCGGACGACCCCCTCACCGCCACCCTGCGCCTCGGCGATGCCCGGTGGGGAAGCGCGTGGCTCGGCTTTGGCACCCGGGGCACCACCCTGACCGTCCGCGACGCCTCCCACGTGGCGGTCGACTGGGGCCTCGCAGGCGCCGACATCCGGGGCGACACGGGCACCGTCCGCATCGACCACGTGCCCCGGACCGCGGCCGGCCACGTGGCGCTTGCGGGATGGGGCAGCGCGAAGGGGGGCCTCGACACGGTTTCCGTGGACCTCGACGAGGGCGACGGGTACGTTCTCTACGCCCAGAATGTCCACACGGTCGCCTTCGACATCGCGCCCCCGATCGGATTCGCATTCGGCGGAGCCACGGCGGGCGCGTTCCTCTCCCGGATGCGCCACCGGAAGGCGCGGAACGAAGACACGCCCCCTCAGCCTGCCACGTGACCCCCGGGTTCCGGGTCCCGCCCACGTCAGGGCAAATACGATATACCGAGGCACGCCTTGACATCACACGCCCAGGTGTGAATCGACGTGACCACTCCCATCGAGACCCGCATCGAATTCAAGTCGAGCCCGCGGACCGTGTACAAGGCGATCCTCGACCCCGCGAACATCCCGCGCTTCGCGCCGGGAATCACACGCGCCCACGTCCTCACGAATGGCAAGGGCCCCGTGGGGACCCGTGTGGACCTCACCACCGCCCGCAACCGTCACCTGGAAGCCGTCATCACGTGTGAAGCCCGCAACAGGTTCGCAGCCGTCCAGGACGAGAACGGCATCGTGAACGAGTGGGAACTCACCCGCACCGCCCGCGGCACCCTCGCCACGAACCGCCTCCTCGGCGCCATCCCCGAGGACCGGGTGCCGACCCTTGCCCGGGAAGCGCATGCGAAACTCCATCAGTTCCGGGCCTTCGTGGACAAGGAATAGGACCGGATACGCGATTGGACTCGACGCGACCGACGCGCGGCCGCGGCGACGCCTCAACCGTAGATCGCGACGATGCCGCGGATGTCGCCCGAGCCCAGCGTCCGCTTCTTCGTTTCCCCCCGAAGGCGCCGGCCGCGTACATGGTCAGGCAGCGGTTCCCGCTCGTGGAGGCCGGATGGCCGAGGCCAAGGGTGTGGCCGGGTTCGTGGGTGGCGACGAACTGGACGTCCATGGCGTCAGCGGCGCCGTCGAGCGACCACCGGTACTTCGTGTTGTAGGTGGCGTCGCCTTCCACGGCGACCCCGTCGGGCGTGAACCATGTCCTCGTGAGGGCGATGGCGCCCGGGGTCGACATGCTCGCCCACCCCATCTGGTTCACACCATCGAAGCGGCCGGCGTTCGCCCGGTCGCCGCCGACCACAACGGCGGCGAAGAGACGACCCGCAACCTCATCGTCCCAAGCCCCCGCCGCGCTCCGGAATGCGTCGAGGACATCGTGATCGTCGAGGGAGACTTCGAGCCACGCCGCAAGGATGCCGTCCACGGTCCCGAGGAGCCCCGTCGCCGGCGACAGCTCACCGGGCGCTCCCGTGGGGTCGCCGCGCACGAGGATGGGGGCCAGATACGCATGGCTGAGCCTCCCCCCTGTTCAGCGGATTCGGAAGTATTTGCAAGTGCCGTCGCAGGCAGCCGATCGGTTCCCTCCCGGCTCGCCACGCCTTTCCGCCCCGGCCGAGCGACCGTGTGCAGCGCGATGACCACGTCCGGGTTCGAAGACGCCAGACAATCGTTCGGGAGCGGTTTTGGGTGCCGGAGCCAAAGCCCACGCTATCCAAAACAAAAGAAAGAACCCACCCGCCAAACCGGAGCGGGGGGTGCGCGAGGCCGACGTACTCACTACGCTCCGCTTCGATCGCACGTCTGCCCCTTCGCGACCAAGTCGCGAAGAGGGGGGCAGCAGCCCCACCCGCCAAACCTGAGCGGG
>JBFILE010000597.1:0-2003 GCA_041599855.1 Thermoplasmatota archaeon | reverse complement strand
CGTCGGCAGGATCACCGGCCGGAAAGATGTGTTCTTCCACGCCCGCGGGTAGCGCTGCGGACGTGGTGGCCGGCGGCCCCAACCGCCGGTAATCCCACCGTGCCGGACAGCTTCATACACCCATCACGGAGGGGGCACTGCCCGTCCTGGCGGAATGTCGCGCCGCACGCAGGAAGTCCTGCGTCCGACGGCATCCGCGCAACGATCGGTCTCAGATCGGGGCGGGCAGGACGCCCTTTTCCGCGTCATTGGTGAAGACGCCAAGCCCTTGAACCGTGTGGAAGGACAGGAGCGAAAACCCATAGAACGTGTAGTGCACGCACACAGAATGTCCGACCTCACCCACGAGGGCCACGTTCATGTCGGAATACACGACTTGATCGATGACCCCGACATTTGGCTCGGACGCGAACGCGATGGCCGATGACGAGCCCAATTTCGTCAAGCCACTCTCGATCATGCCCACGCCTGTGTCCACGAGCTCAGCGTCACCTCGAACGCCCGCGGTCGCATCTACCGCGGTTGCCCGGATTGCTCCGCAGCCGTTCACGCCGTACACGACCTCGAAGAGCTGGATGTGGCCGGCGATCGGGAAGTCCCCGCCGACGGAGGTCGTCGAGGCCCCGGCACCGGACAGGTCGATGCCCATCGCCCGCGTCTGGGCGACGATATCGGCGAGCACATCGCCGAGGCGAACCTGCTCATGCCCGGCGGGGCCGGTCGCATCGACGACATCGTCCATCGTGAGGGCCAGTCCGGTTTCTGCGGAAATCCGATCAAGAAGGGACGACAGATCGGCGTCGTCAACCGGACGCTCTGCCGCGTGCGCCGGCGCAAGCGCGGCAATCAAAAAACATGCAAGAACCACGGTGAACGATCGATTCAGGATTAATCCTCGTTGCCCCGAGTCCGGCACAGATGATAAAGCGTTGCCACCTCGGGCAGTGAACAACCTGCGCGCCGCATCCCCCAATCGGGTATTCTCGGACATGCCCATGCGGAATGGAGGGCGCGCGATCCGGTGTTGCAGATGGTCCTCGCTCGGGGGAGTCGTGCGAACCGACCCGTGGACCCGCCATTTTCCTGGACGGGTGAGTGTGCTTCACAGGCGAATGTCGCCAGCGACACCGGAGGCCTGAATGGCCTGATGCGGTTTGGCGACCGGGCCTCGGAAGCGGTCGATGCGACGCCGTGAATTGGCGAAAACGGGATTGTGGCTGACGCATCGCTTCATCGACCGGGGCCGGCAATCTGGCGAGAGCGGCTGACCCGCAACGCCGCCCCCCGGCCCTCCGGTACCAGATGCCGCAACCTCGAATCGCCTCGAACCCGTCCACCCGCCACCCCCGGGCACCCCATTCACCTTAATGCGCCCCACCTGCTTGCACCCCCATGCGCAAGCTCACCATCCTCGCGGTGGCCCTCATCGCGGCCCCCGTCTTCGCAGGGTGCATCCAGGCGAATGACGCGGCCGCGGTCGCACCCACCACCCTCGACAACCCGCTTTCCGGGCTCACCCGCTGGGTCCTCGACGCCACCGGAAAGCTCGTGAACGAGTCCGCCTTCGGCGAGGAACTCCCGTCATTCTCCATCCTCAAGGTCGCGGATCGTGTCAGCGGTGAACCGACCCTCGGAATCACCCGCACGGGCGCCATCTTCTACGCGGCCATCGACTGGGACGCCAACTTCCCTCCGCCCCCGGCAGGAGGAGGCCACGCACCGCGGACCCTGTACATGCGCAGCATGGACGGGGGCTTGACATGGGAGGACAAGTCGCCGCAGATGGCGGGTCAGCCCACCCACTACCAGACCGCGGACCCCTACGTTTACGTGGACCCGGGAACCGGTCGCGTGTGGGCCATGGACATGGGCCCCAACGTCGTCTGCAACAAGGTGAGCTGGTCGGATGATGACGGCGAATCATGGATCACGCGGGACCTCGCGTGCAACACGGCCCCCAACGATCATCCGACGATCTTCGCCGGCCCCCACCCCGCAGGCGG
>JBFILE010000596.1:0-2003 GCA_041599855.1 Thermoplasmatota archaeon | reverse complement strand
GTGCTCTGGGCCGTGCTCTGGGCCGTGCTCTGGGCCGTGCTCTGGGCCGTGCTCTGGGCCGTGCTCTGGGCCGTGCTCTGGGCCGTGCTCTGGGCCGCTGGGCCGCTGGGCCGCTGGGCCGCTGGGCCGCTGGGCCGCTGGGCCGCTGGGCCGTGCTCTGGGCCGTGCTCTGGGCCGTTGTGACTTTGGTCACGGCCCGAAATGGTGCCAGCACTCCGGCCCCGTTAATGCGACCGGCATCGGCCAGCGCAGAATAGGGCCATCGGAAAGCATAGCTTTGGAAGTACCTTTCCGAATATGCCTTTCCGGATATGCCTGAGATGATAGGCACAATCCGGGAGGGGTAAAAAAAAGCCTCCCCCTCCTCCCCCCCATCCCAAAACTAGTAAGGTCGAGCGCGCCTGCGCGGGTGCGCGGGCGCACGTGTGGGCGCATGCATCATGTCATGTCGTGTCGTCGTGTCGTCATCGATGACGACGGTGATGATGGTGTCACATTTCGTAATCCGGCCGTCGGCGGCACGGTTTCGAAAAGAGTAAGCCACGCGGGCCGGGGCCAGAACCGCCGGCCGCCGCCGGCGCCCGCCGGCCAGGCCCGGAACCCATTCGGCCACCAGCGCCAGCCACAGCCACAGGGACGGCGTTCGGCGGGGGGTAGAGCCAGGGTAGGTGCGGCGAGGCCCGAAACGGCGTCTAAAAGGCTTGGAGGCCCCAATCCGGTCGGGCGCACGCGATTCCTGGACGCGTTTTTGGAACCCCCCCCTATTAAATACACCCCCCCTCCCTTTTTTGGTGCCCCCTCCCGATGCAAAACGGGCGAAAGGCCGACGGTTTGTCCGTCGGCCTTTCGCTGTTGCGTGCGTGTGCCCTCACGCATGCTGTTGAACCGGGGGGCTGGGGGGTGCTGGCGTCGATGTCCTGTCGGCGCTGTGCGAGGCCCCCCGGTTCAAGCCTGGTTGGGCCGGGGGTTGAGTTCGACCATGTTGCGCGCCCATAGGTCCGGGGGGATGGCGGCCTCGTATCGGGTGTCTGCCGCGTGTCTGCGCATTTCGGCGATGTCTGCGGTTCGCATGGTGATGGTGGTTGTGGCGTGCGATTCGGTGGTCATCGTGTGTGTCCTTTGGTTGGTGGGGGTGTCAGATATTGCGGATGACGTAGATGATGATGACGAGGAGGAGGATGGTGACGAGGAGGCCGTTCATCCGGTGAATGAGATGACGGGGACGGCCGGCACGGATGCGGGTGGCGTGGGGGCGACGGGGACGCAGATGAGCGGCGTGATCTGGTTGTAGGGGATGATCTGGTTGTAGGGGGCGGCGGTGGTGCAGATGAGTGTGCCGGCCGGGGTGTCGTCGTCGTTGCCGGCGTCGGCGCCGGCGGCGACCATGAGTGACCATGTGAGTGCGGCGACGATGAGTGTGGCGGCGGTGGCGATTCGTTTGATGCGGTTCATTCGGTGGGTCCTGTCGTTGGCTGGTGGTTTAGGGGTTTGCTGTGCGCCGTAGAGGGCTTGGTGATGGTCTTGCCGGCGCCGGCACAGCCGGCGAGGAGGGCGAGGGCGAGGATGGTGGCTGTAAGTTTGTTGCGCATGTTGCGTGACCTTACAAGGTTTCGACGGCGGTGAGGTGTTTTGCGGGTAGGTCGATGGTCGGTTGGCCTAGGAGGTGGTGGCCGTATTCGCGGAGCCAGGCGGCGTCGGCTTCGTTGTCGTCGAGGGTGTCGAGGTTGAGTCGTTCGCGGGCGGCGACGATCATGGCGACTTTGTTGGCGTTGCCGGTGCCGGTGGCGAATTTCTTGAGTTTGGTGGGGGCGACGTAGTGGAGTGGCGGCCAGGCCCAGTCGGGCGGGTAGCAGTCGCATGGTTCGTCGGTGAGTGCCCATTGGATGGCGCCGTGGAGTTTGCCGATTTCGACGTCTCTGCCGCGGCCGGCGGAGAAGGTGCCTTCGATGACGATGAGGTCGACGGGTTGGTGGCGTTCGATGGCGGCGTCGATGTGGTCGGCG
>JBFILE010000595.1:0-2012 GCA_041599855.1 Thermoplasmatota archaeon | reverse complement strand
GAGCCGTGGCGGGGGCCTGGCCGATGCCAAACCGGGTCCACGGTCCAGCGGGTCCCGGTTTACCGGTATCGTCATGCCCCGTCACGCGCGCCCGGTAGATGGTGCCCGGTGTCAAGCGGAGGGATTCGTTGGCGTACCACGTGGCCGGGGGACGGTCACCGTCGCCCGCGATGGCCGTTGTGAACTCGAAGACGGTGAGCCCGCCACCGGCTTCCTCAAGGTCCAACCTGTAGGAGTAGGCGTTCAGGTCGTGCTCCCACGTGAAATTGGGCTGGGGTCCGACCACGGATCCGGCCTTGGGAGTCGTCAGCATAACCGGATTCGCCACCGGTGCCGTGGGGCCGGGACCCCGGTAATCCGTCCAGTAGTTCACGATCGTCGGCGTTTGCCGCGTATATCCGCTCATCTCCGAGGGATAGACGAAGAGTCCCCACCGGTAGCCGTGGCGCTCTTCCTCCCCTTGCGGGAGGGCAGGAACGGTTCCGGTGAAGCCGCTGCTTTCCCCGGCGTGGACGCCATAGGTTTCGGCCGTACCCGCGTACATCGACATGCTGAATTGGGCCCCGCCCACGGTGAGGCCGGCTTCGATGCCCTTCGTGGAGCTGTACCCCATGCTCGTGGTTTCACCGATGGTCTGGCTGATGAAGAGGGATTGATCGGCCAGCGTTGCGTCCCCTTCCGCGCTGTGTCCCATGAAGTCGGCGTTGGTCTGGGAAAGGATCGCTTCCGCCCCTTCCGCCTGGAAATCCACCACCGACTCAGCCACGCCGCGACCGGAATTCCTGAACGTTTCCCGCGCGTCGGCCATAAGCGCATCACGGTCCGATGCGCTCGGGTATGTCCGCGGATCCCCCGGGGTCTGTCGGAGCCCACGGGCGTCGAACACGTTCAGCGGAATCGTGTCCTCGTTGCTTCCGTGGTTCTCGTTGAGGAACTCGATGGCGGCGTTGTAGTCTGCAATGGCCCAGACCGAGGTTTTCGGTTTGCCCATGATCTGAAGCGACACATCGGTTCCGACCTCATCCGGGTTCGGGCTCGAAAGCATCGTGTAGATGTACACGGTGACCGGCACCTGGGTGAACATGGTTCGCGGGCGGTCACCATCCAAGTTCCACTCACGACCCGTGGAGATGCAGATGTTCCGTTCCCTTGTACTCTCAAGGTCGCGGGAAACGGTGGCCATGACGCTCTTTTCCACGAACCAGGAATCCGCAACGAAACCCGCGCCCTTTGATGCGCCCCAGAGCTTGACTTCCTCAAACTGGTTGCAGGCTTCCGTGGATTCGGCCAACGTCGTCGTGCCCCAGGCCTGGCCGATTCCGGCCACGATGGGCGGGGGTGCGATGAGCGCAAGGATCCGCGGATTCGTCATGCGGTACTCGACCTCCTTGTATCGGACGACCTTCGCGTCACCGTCCAGGTCGGCCACAATCGGCCGGCCCAAGCCGCCCGCGCCTGAGGGCCCCGGGGTTGTCCGCAACAATCCGAGCGACCAGACCTGTTCCGTTTCGCCCGATTCCTCGTTGGTCGTGATCCTCGATTCCAACTTGTATGCGCTCAGTGTCGTTGCGGAGCCGTCCCGGCTCGTGACGACGTACTCGTTCACACCGTCCGCATCCATGTCCGCAATCGCTGCGTCCTGGACGGTCGCGCCATCCCGCGCTCCGACGGTGACGCTCTCGAGCGCGCCTCCGGCGATGCGGAAGACCTCGGTCCTGCCCGCATGGTCGACACCGTGATGGTGTGCCGCCTCTGACGGGTTCCTGAAGCAGGTGATCTCAGCCCGTCGGTCGCCATCGAGGTCTCCGGCCACCACATCAAAGTGGCTCTGGTCGGGATGGATCGCGGTGTATGGGCCGA
Organism: Thermoplasmatota archaeon; assembly: GCA_041599855.1. Taxonomy (GTDB): domain Archaea; phylum Thermoplasmatota; class SW-10-69-26; order JACQPN01; family JAJPHT01; genus JBFILE01. Next base: position 152 of record JBFILE010000595.1, on the reverse strand, counting down.
CCACATGCGTTGTGCATTTATTCTCGTGGCTGGTTGCCGGGAGCATTTGGGACGCACGTGTGATTTCTTCTCCGTGGAGGGGGTCCTCAAGGATCTGAAACGACGTCCCGATGTACACGGGCTTGAGGTCGAGGTTGTACGGGTGGCCCTTC
>JBFILE010000594.1:0-2017 GCA_041599855.1 Thermoplasmatota archaeon | reverse complement strand
CATGGGGCACGCTCCTTGCGGGAGCCCTTGTCCTCGGCGCCATCGCCGCCGTCGTGGACGTGGAGCGTGCCGAACGCAGCACCTTGGTCGTGTATACGACACCCGCCCTCCGGGACGTCCTCGAGGACGTCGCGACCCGGTTCACTGCGGACACCGGAACCGAGGTTGCCCTCGTGTACCTGCCCGCCGGCCAGCAGTACAACCGCCTCCGCATGAGCGGCGACCGCCCCGAGGCGGATCTCTTCATCCACGCAAGCCCGTTCTACCTGGAGAAGGGCCACTCCGACGGGCACATCGTCCCATTCTCCCTTCCGCAGGATGCGGACGTCCCCGCCGGCTACCGCAGCTCCGCAGTGGACGGCGGCCGCGTCTGGTACGCATTCGCGTGGAGCCCCCTGGTCGAGGTGTTCGGCCCTGGCGTCCCGGCCGTTCCGGACCTCGCCACGGGGACCGTGCCCTTCGGGTTCCCGCACCCGCTCCTCTCCAACAACGGCATCTACGCCGTCCTCCTCCTCGAATCCGCGCCCCCCGCTGCCGCCGCGAACGTCATGGCGCACACCCGCGTCCAACCCGGGAACGCGCGGGCCACGATCGGGGGCGTCGCGGACGGCAGTTTCGCCGTGACCCTCGGCTATGAGGCCGTGGTCCGGTTCTTCCAGGACCAGGGCGCGAACGTCGCGTATGATTGGCCGCTTGTCGCGGGAGAACGCATCACGACCCCCGTGATCTTCAGCGTGGGCCTCGTGGCGGGCGACCGTCATCCGTCCGCGACCGCGTTCGTCCGGTACCTGTTCTCCGACACGGTGCAGGACGTGGTGGTCCAGAACCACTTCCGGAGCGTCTTCGCGCCGGTCGAATCCCGGACCACGCTTCCGGCACTCGGCCTCTCGGAGCCACCCCGGATCATCGATCATGACTGGTCCACGTGGAAGTCCCTGGAACGCGCCCTGCCCCGATACGAGGTGAAGACGTGAACGCCACGCCGACCCCCACCCCTTCGACCCCGGACGCATCATCCCCCGCCCCGGCACCGGCACAGGCACCGGCATCGGGCGCAGGCAGCCGCGTGCCGAGCCTGCGCCGCATCACGTGGACCGCCCTCGTCTGGGGCCTCTTCACCCTCCTCGTCCTCGGACCCCTCGTGACCGTCGCCATCTTCAGCGTGACCCCGAGCGTCTTCGACGGCATCGGTGCCTTCACCCTCACGTGGTACCGGACCCTGTTCTCCCGGCCCGAGTACTACACCCCACTCCTGCGGAGCTTCCAGGTCGCCCTCATCGTCGTCACGGTCCAACTCGTGTTCGGCACCCTCGTCGCGTACGCGACCGTGCGGGGGCGAATCATCGGCGCCCGCACCCTGGACGCGCTGAGCAACATCACGATCGCGCTCCCGAGTGTCGTCGTCGGCCTCGCACTCCTCTCCTTCTACGGGCCCTTCGGCCCCGTGGCCGCGTTCACGGACTTCCTCCTCGGGTCGCCATTCACCCTCACGTGGACCCTGTGGATCGTGGTCCTCGCCCACGTCCTCGAGACCTTCCCGTACATGGTGCGGAGTGTCACCGCGGTTCTCCAGAAGATGGACCCGCGCCTCGAGAGCGCCGCCCGGAGCCTCGGCGCGACACCGTTCCACACATTCCGCACCATCACGGTTCCCCAGTTGCGTCCCGGCCTCGTTGCCGGCGCGGTCCTCGTCCTCTCCCGGAGCATCGCGGAATTCGGCGCCACCATCATCGTCGTGAACGCGCTCCTCCGCACCGCCCCCATCGCCATCTACGGGGACGCCGAGAGTGGGCGCCTGGAATTCGCGGCCGCGTACAGTGTCATCCTCATGCTCGTGAGCTTCGCGGCGTACCTCCTCATGCGCCGATGGCTCCTGCATGACGAGGACGTTCCCGGGGGCCGCACGTGATGGTGCGGGCCTCGTGGTTCGACAACCGATCGGGGCCTCGGTTCGCCCCACGACGCCCGCCCGTCCGCCCCACGATGCCCGCCCGTCCGCCCCACGATGCCCGCCCGT
>JBFILE010000593.1:0-2021 GCA_041599855.1 Thermoplasmatota archaeon | reverse complement strand
GGAAGGGATCTCCCCCGATGCGTTCCACATCCCGGTCCTGCCGGAAGCCGCGAGCGACGGCACCCGCAGGGAGATCCTGGCGCCCGTGGAACGCATCGATGTGGATGCGCCGGACGATCCCACGGAGGCGGCCCTGCGGTTCCGCTTCTTCCTGCCGAAGGGCACGTACGCCACATGCCTCATGCGCGAGATCCTGAAATCGGATGGCGTGCAGTGAAACCGGTGCCCGCCGGGCCCGAATCGCAAGGAAACCCTGGAATCATTTACAATAACATTGCACAAACGAGAGTCATTTAACATTGTAATGCATTTGCATTGAATGAACCGATTGGTGCATTCCATCCGACCTACGGGTGGGACTTCTGGTAGATCCGCACCCCATCGCGAAGCGTTGTTGATCCCACCCCCACTGGTCGAACGCCCGAAACCCACACGGACGGCTTGAATTCGGGACGCAGCACAACAATCACGGACCGCCATTGTGGACGTAACCGGTAGCACATGCATTTGGTTCCAAAGGCATGGTGTTGGCTTGATTCAATGCGCGGCGCATGCTCGGCCGTCGCTGCCGACATCGATTGCAATGCCCGATGCGCCCTGCAGCGTGGCATCCATTCGTGTACCAGGTCGGCGCCAGATCCGCCGGCAGGGGGGTTTTCCGGACAATTGCGGGCAATGGTTGTTTCCGTCAAGGGAAACACGTGATTCACATTCACAAATCACCGCTATCGCGTACGATCGCGGAAATGCCCCGTGAACGGTGGGGGTTGCGGGGACGGCGGTCGAGGCCTTCCTGCACCGTGTCGAAAACAGCCCGGTCCACGATGGCCGGAATCACATCCGGCGTCGATTCCACGAAGGTTCCCTTCCATGTGAAGCCCCCCGTGTAATCGCGGCGGCGCACGATCTTGCGGAGGAGCTGCCGACTCATGCCCAACTCCCGCGCAAGGTCGCTCTCGTTGAGATCCGGATCCGCCTGGAATGCCGCGAACACGCGCCGGACCCGGTCCGCGTCCGCCGTCATGCGCCACCCCTTGCGCCGCGATGGGAGGGTGACGCTCTCGTAGCCGAACGGGACCCGCATGGTGGGGATGGCCTGCGCCCGGAGGGCTTCGGTGGCGCGGATGCTCTTCTGGATCTCCTCCCGCTTCTTCGCGCTGTCCGCGTACGCGTTCACGCTTTGGATGAGGTTCTCCTTGTCATCCCGGTAATCGTAGCGGCCACCTTCCTCGAGGATGTGGATCTCGCGACCCGCACGCCGGAACACGTTGATGAGCGTCATCTTGTCCAGCATGTCGCGGCCGAGCCGGCTCGTGTCCCGGGCCACGATGCCCGTGTACGGATCCACCTGGGCTTCGCGCGTCATGCGCAGGTACACCTCGGATTCGAGGATCTTGAACCCGCTGTGTTCGCCAAGGTTGTAGAGGCGGTCCACGACACCCGGGACCTCCGGGTCCGGCCGCTGGGCGTGACCGACCTTCTCCCCCCGGGCATAGGCGACCGCCTCACGCACCTGATCAGGCACGGAGAGGAGTTTGTCGTCCGAGATGCGGGTCAGGACGCGGAAGACGCGGATGCCCTCACGGGCGAAACCAGCGGCCTCCTCGGAGTCCATGAAATCGATGACTGCGGGCTTGCGGTCGTTGAGGCCAAGGAGTGCCTCGTCAAGGCGACGGCCTGCACCGCCGACATCCATACCCGCCATGGACGGACAGCGGAGGGCCGTCACATAGGACAATCGGTTTGCGCAAGCGTGCGCGTGAGCGGAACGGATTCGGGAGAAACTGCCATCCCGGGGGGATAAGACGGTACCAGTGCCTCGTCCCCGGGACGGATGCCGCGCATGCGGCCACATCCAATGTATTCGGAGGTTGTATTAGATTATTGAGGATCAAACATTTTCCCCCCGGCGTCACGGCCCTCCAGCGGGGCATGCGGGCGCAACCGGGCCGGCGGGGTAGCCACGATACGGGCGGCAGCAGCCACACGCGCCGGCGACACCAACGCGCGTTGGCGGCAGC
>JBFILE010000592.1:0-2029 GCA_041599855.1 Thermoplasmatota archaeon | reverse complement strand
GGTCCGATCCTGCGATGGCAGGATCAAGACCTGGTCGCATGGCGCCCGGCCCGCCCGGCATCCTGCCCGCCGGGCAACATGATTCCGCGGCCGGATCAGGCGATCGACGGATCGACGTCGTGACCTTTCGCACCCTCACCCGCTGCCCCTGCAACGAGGAGGATCTCGGAGATCGATGGCAGGGGAATCATGCGGACGCCCTGCTTCGGGTCGTCCAGGATGAGGTGCTCGGCGGACCCGATCTGCTGCACGCCATGGAATCGACCCTCGTCGGTGATGCAGGTGAGGATGCCATCCACCACGTAGCGGCGTTCGATCTTGAGGGCGTCACCGAGGCGGATGGACCGGGGCGTGACCGGCGCGACCGGCGGCACCGTCCCCTTCGATTTCGACGGGGTCGTGCTGCTGGCTTTCGTGGAGGCCTTGCGGCGGGTCCCCGCACCGGCCTTCGGGACCGCGGCCGTTTTCGGGGGGGTTTTCCCTTTCGTGGTTGCCGTCTTCCGGGCCGGCTTCCGTTTCACATCCACCGTTTCGGTATCGCGGGTCGCAGCCATGAAAAGTCCTTGGGCCTCCTTTGCGCCGCGGCACCATAATCCCGGATGCCCGGGGGAGAACGGCCGGGCGGGTCGAGGACCGAAGGGACCTATGGGCCCTTGGGCCATTCCGGGTGCGGGCCCGGGCCCCACGGAGCAGCATGCGGTGCGGGCCGGGCGCACGGCGCCCGCCGGCGGCACGCTGCCGGCGGACACCCATCCGACCCGCCCCGGATCGAACATGGGTCCACCCTGATCGATGGAGGCCCGAAGATCCCCGGTCGTGCATCTTATGCGGGGGGTCCGCATTCCCGCGTGCCCCGCCATGGCGTTCCAGTTCTTCCCCGCGGACCCTCTTGCCACCACCGCCCTCCTCGTGATCATCGCGGGGGTCCCCATCGTCCTCTCGACCAAGGTGTCGAAAGCGTACGGGTTCGCTGTGCTGATGCTCGTGGTCTTCGGACTCGAACTCTTCGGGGAACTGTTCCGGCCGCCGCCTCCCGGATTCTTCACAGGGGACACGATCACCCCGCTCCTCGGCCTCACGCCGTCCACGTTCCTTGAGGGGGGACAATGGTGGTCGCCGGGAACCATGATCTTCGTGCATGCCGGCCTCTTTCATCTCTTCGGGAACCTGTTCATCCTCCTCACCGCAGGACCTGCATTGGAGGACCGCATGGGGGAGCGCGCGTTCGTCATCGTGTTCGCCCTCGCAGGTTTCGGGTCCAGCGCCGTCGGGGTCCTCCTCGGGACGTATGCGCCCACGATCGTGGATCCGAACACCATCATGGTCGGCGCGTCGGGCGCCATCTTCGGCGTCCTCACGGCAGTGGCCGTCCTGTACCCGAAACTCGAGTTGCCCATCCTGCTCTTCATCCGGGTGGTCTGGCTCCCGAGCTTCGTCGTTCTCCTCATCTACCTCGCGTTCAACATCGTCTACATCGTCTCCGCCACCAACATCGCGTGGTACGGGCACTTCGCCGGATTCATCGTGGGCCTCATCGCGGCGCCCCGCCTCCCGAAGCGCCGGGGGAAGATCCGCGGGCGCGTGGACGTGGACAAACTGGAGCCGCTTGCACTGGACCGCACGGGCACCGACATCCTTGAGCGGCTGCGGGTCATCCGTGGGGAAACCGAGGACGACGGCGCATTCCAGGAGGCGTGGCTCGACCGCTTCTTCAAACACGCTCCCTGCCCGAACTGCGGCCGTGATCTTGCTCGGGACGGGTTCACCGTGTCCTGCCCCAATGAAGACTACGAGTTGGCGTTCGCACTCGCGGCCGGCACCAAGGACAAGCAGGAATAAGTTTCATTCGTCACACCCGGGAATCCGCGCGGCGCACGCCTCGTGCCCCAAGCGGAAGCCGCCGTCGCGGGGGCGCACCTCGCGGGGCCCATGGGCATGACCCGGCACGACCCCCCCCGTAGTGCCAACTTAAGGAAAATCGTCCTGCGAGGGGTCGCCATCCGGGGGCGGCGGGGCGCGTGGAATGAGG
>JBFILE010000591.1:0-2055 GCA_041599855.1 Thermoplasmatota archaeon | reverse complement strand
CTGGAGGACGTACAGGCCGTTGAAATCGGTGCGCGTCGTCATGAGGTTGAAGGCGACGAATCCGTCTGCGCGGTCCGCACGGATGCCGTTGAGTTTCCCCCATTGCGCATCGATCAGGACGTCGCGCGGGTCCGCGCCGGTACCCGCGATGCGGATGTCGCACACGTCGCACCACCCGTCGTCGTCCACGTCGCCGAGGACCGCGATCAGGTTCTGCTCGTTGGGGCAGTCGAGGTGCTGCTGGTGGGTCATGGTGCCCTTCTTGCCCGCAAAGGCTTCACAGCCCGCCTTCGTCACGAGGCTCGGCTCCTCGTGGTATGTGCCGGGCATGACGAGGACGGTGGCGCCGGACTCACCGTGGGCGATCACATGGTCCACCGCCGCCTGGATGTGGCTGAACGAGCATTCCGCATTCAGGTGGGGGGCCGAGGACTGGAATGCCGGGTGGAGGAGCGCAGCGTCCACCGGGCCCTTGCAGACCACGTGATGGTGGCCGTTTTCCGCGGTCCAGGGATCGAAGGTCGGTACCTCGCCGCCGTGGACGGGGAACGTGACCTTGCGCTCGCTGTGGGCAACCGTCGTGCCGGCATACGCGGTGATGAGGAGTATTGCGATGACTGTCAGTGATCGAAGATCCATGGCCTCGTGCCTCCGTGGGGGAATCCCCGTCCCGGCGACGGTGTGTGCGTATATGAAATTCCGCCCGGGCACGATCGGTCGCGCACACGCATTCGTCAGCATTGCGTAGTGCCGCGGGCACGTGGCCTGAAGGTGCGAAACTTCAAACCCGGTTGTACGGATCCGGGGCAGAGGCCTCCCAGATGATCCCGCGAACCCTTCCCCTCCTCGTCGTGCTTGCGCTCGCAGCGATTCCTGCAGCCCAAGCCGCCTCGCAAGGAACCTTCCCGACGGTTCCCGTGGTTCCGCCGGCATGGTGTCCGGGCGCAACCGACGGCCTCGGTCACGAAGCCAGCGGCTGCGCGTCATGGCAGACGGAGGCGGACGGACGCGATTGCGCCCGGATGTGGGTGGAGGCCCGCGACGGCGGGACGCCCCAGCAGGTCCGTGTCGTCGATGGCTGCGGTAGCCTTCGAGTCGGCGACAATTGCCTCACGTTGCTCGGCGACGAAGGCACGCGCAGTTGCATGTCCAACGTGGACGATCCCAACGGAGGCGATTGCACGCGCGAGCGCTCGAACCTCACGCCCGGCATGCACGAGATGAATCCCTTCGCCGCCTGCGGCCAATTCGTGGAAGGCCCATGTTTCGGCGTTTCCACCAAATCGGATTTCGAACGCATCGCATGGGTGTGCGCCACCATGTATCCCGGCGGGGATGCCCACTGCAAGCGCGTGAGTGCCCAGATGCGTGAGGAAGCCTGGGCCGGTCGCACCCTCTGCTCCGCCCCGTGCACGGTTCTTGACGGGAATGTCGAAGGTGAGGTCTGCAGCGCCTGGCGCTACGAGAGTCCGGGCGGCGTCCGAAGGGATTGCCTCGTCGTGCTGGTCCATGTGGACCGCGTCCTCGGCGACGATGCCTACCTGCCGCCGCTCGTGCGCGAAGTGGGCTGCGTGGATCGCGGCTACTTCTGACGGGTCGGCCGCTCTCGTGCGCGGTCGGCGCGCGCTGGAAAACAAGGGAATTGAGGGGGGTCGCGCGCAGGGGTCGCCTGTTCGGCGGGCGAGAGATTCCGCCCCCCCGGGGCGCCAACTTATCGGAATCGCGCGGGTCGCGAGGGGTGGGTGTGACAGTTGGGGCCCCCACCAGCCCACCCCCGGCGCGCCTGTCGGCGCCGCAGGATCAGCGAAGCGGATCCGAGGACACAGACGTGGGCTTGCCCACGTCAGATCGACCTGCACCCCACCCCGCCGCCCGCTCCGCAGGCGGCGAAGTCGCCGAGGACAGGGACCAGCGAGCGCAGCGAGTTGGTCGCCTCCGCCGCCCCCAGATGGCGACCCCTTTTTGGACGATTTTCCTTAAGTTGGCACGACCCCCCTATTGGGTCGGCATCAGCCGAGGGTCTTCATGTCCGGGGGGAGCACGCAGACGTAGGCG
>JBFILE010000590.1:0-2073 GCA_041599855.1 Thermoplasmatota archaeon | reverse complement strand
CCGCCCGGCGGGTCCTCCGGGGCCCGTCCGGCGTCCGTTTTTCATGCTCTTTTTCGTCCCAGCCGCGGCGCCGCCTTGACGCGGAGGACCTCACCCGTACCCGTCCCGTGGGGTTCTTAACCGTATCCTGCGCGGCAGTGCGCCGCGGAGCCAAGCCTGCCGGGCCGGGGGCCCTCAAGTACCCCGGCCACCCGTGACCCTCCCATGCGTCCCCCCGTGGAGGCCCGTCTCCGGCGCCCTGCCCCCACCGGAACCTCCGGTCTCATGGTTTCCCTCCTCGCCCTTGCCATCCTCCTTGCCGGTGCCCCACCGGCTGTTGCAGGGACCGGCGCCGCATCGTCCATGGCGCCGGTGATCGTGACGTCCATGCCGTGGGATGCGGAATCCGGTTCCCCGGACCCGTCACCGGGACCGTCGGCGGGGTACGAGGGATCCGCGCCGGCCCGGCTCCTGGTGGGCGTCATCGCGGTCCCGAAAGACGCATCCCTCGGGGACTCCTTCCACGGCGGCCGCATCTCGGCCAGCGATGCCACCCTGCGGTTCCTCGCGGTGTCGGTCGTGGATGAGCGCCGGTTCATCGATGCCGCATCCGCGGACCCGAATGTGCGGTACGTGGAACGCGACGACCCGATCGCGTTGTCCGCAGTCACGGCCCCCGGGGACCCGCGCGCGGCCGATCAATGGGCCTGGGACCGGATCGATGCCCCGGCGGCGTGGGCCGTGACCCGCGGGGACCGCCGCGTCATCGTGGCCGTCATCGACAGCGGCATCGACCGCACCCACGAGGACTTTGAAGGCGCCCACATCCTGCCGGGCCATGACTTCGTGACACCGGACCCGGATCCGTGGGACGACTGCGGCCACGGGACCCATGTGGCCGGCACGGTGGGAGCCGCGACCGGCAACGGCGTCGGCGTGGCGGGCCTCGCCGACATCACGATCCTCCCGGTGAAGGTCGTGGAGAACGTGGACGGCCAATGCCGAGGCGCCATGGGCACCCTCGCCCAAGGCATCCGATACGCCGCGGACGAAGGCGCGGACGTCATCACCATGAGCCTCGGGTGCCAGGGATGCACGACGCGGGCCGTGGAGGATGCGCTGGCCTACGCCTGGGAAAAGGGAGCCGTCATTGTCGCCGCCGCCGGCAACGCGGGCCCGTGCACCGACTGTGTCGCGTTCCCCGCAAACGACGCCCGCGTCATCGCGGTCGCGTGCAGCGACGAACAGGACGCGGGTTGCCCGTTCTCCAGCACGGGCCCCGAGGTCGAGGTCGCAGCGCCGGGGCGCGCCATCCTGAGCACGGTCCCCGGGAACCGGTACTCGGCCTCCAGCGGGACGAGCATGAGCGCGCCCCACGTGGCGGGCGCCGTGGCCCTCGTCCTCTCCGGGAACGCGACCATCAGGAACGAGGACGTGCGCAGTCTCCTTGCAGGGACCGCACGCGACCGCGGCGCAACCGGTCGGGACCCGGTGTTCGGACACGGGCGCCTCGATATGGGCGCATTCGTGACGGGTGCCCGGGATGGCGACGCCGTACCGCCCACGGCACCTGCACCCGAACCGGCGCCGGGCCCCGTGCCGTCGCCCGAACCTGGGCCGTCGCCGGAACCCGAACCGTCACCCGTGCCCGCCCCGGACGACCCGAACCTCCCGCCGATGGCCGCCATCGCGGCCACCTGCCTGGGCGACTCCTGCTTCCTTTCCGCATCCGGTTCCCGGGACCCGGACGGGCGCATCGAGGTGGTCGCGTGGGACTTGGGCGACGGAAGCACCTCGGACCGCGTGGCGTTGCTGCACACCTTCCCCAGCGCCGGCAATTATGCGGTGCAGGTCGTCGTCACCGACGACGATGGCGCCAACGGGAGTGCCACCCGCGTCATCCTCATCGGAGGAAGCGGCACAGACCCGGCCCCGGAGCCTGAGCTGGGGCCCGAGCCCGCCCCCGAGCCCGAGCCCGAGCCCGAGCCCGAGCCCGAGCCCGCCCCCGAGCCCGCGCCCGAGCCCGAGCCGATCCCCGAACCTGAGCCATCCCCGGAACCCCAACCCGAGCCGGTCCCCGAACAGGGGCCTGAT
>JBFILE010000589.1:0-2074 GCA_041599855.1 Thermoplasmatota archaeon | reverse complement strand
CCCGACATCGAGCCCGTCATCGCGCGCATCATGAACAACGTGATGCTGAACGACACGATCGAGTACGATGAGGCGACGCGCACCCATCACGTGTCCGTCGCGGTCACGAACTACACGACCACGCTGAAATCATTCGACCTCGTGAGTGCCCTCCCCCACGGTGTCACCGTGTCCAGCGTGAGTCCGGACCCCGTGGAGACGGGAGACGGATTCATCCGCTGGCGCATCAGGAAGCTTGAGAGCGCGAAGATCCAGCCGGTCGAATGGAAGCTCCACGACCTCGACCTCGTGGACTATGACGAGACCGACCTCTACGTCAAGGGCGTGGACCCGGCCATCGTCATCGGTGCCGAGGAATGGAAGGGTCTCGACGGCGGGGATGCGGAAGTCATCGAGCGGATCACGGTCCTGGAACACGCGCCCGAGGACGGAGGCGGCGACGGCGATGTGGAAGAGATTTCCCTCGACGAGGCCGACGCGATGGCACTCGATCTGGACGACGCCGAAAACAAGGGGAACGGGTCCGGGGACGACGACGATTTCGGGGACCTTGTGGCCACGGACGCGCGACCCAAGGGTCGGGCCCGGGCCGCAGCGCCCGGCAAGGGAGGCGCAACCAAGGGCGCTTCGACCACGGCCACATCGGCCGGCACGGCGGGTGCCGCGCCGGCCAAGGGCAAGAAGGCGGCAGGGAAGAAGGCCGCATCGAAACCGAGGGCGAAGGCGGCGAAACGCAAGGGCGGTGATGCCTGATGGCGAAACCCAAACCGACGAAGAAGGAAGCGCGGGCCACGGTCACGGAGCGTCAGGAGCGGGCCCTCGGGGAACTCCGCCAGATCGCGGAACGCATCTACAATGACATCGACAAGAAGAAGGTGCCCGCCCTCGAACTCGCGGTCCGCTCCAAGAGCAACATCGCATTCGAGGACGACCTCAACGTCTGGAAGTACGGGTCCCAGCTCACGGAGCGGTCCGCGAAGAAGGTGGACGGAGCGTACATGCTCCTCCGCACCATGCACATGGCGGACTTCATCGGCCAGATGATCCGGGACACCAAGTCATCGACCTTGAGGGAGATGTACTACATCAGCGAGGGGTGGGACCTTGCCAAGTTCTCCGAGCAATCCGAGAGCGACAAACTCGCCGAGGACCTTGAGATCATCACGGGCGCCCTCCGCGAGGACTTCAAGCTGCGGCCGGAAGAGGACGGGGCGCGCGTCCTCGGGAACATGACTGTCGAGGAGATCACGCGGAACGGGGAACGCCGCCGCATCAACTGCCGGGACGACGTGGGCGACTCCGGGTACGGCATGCCGTACAACGTGGAATCGGACAAGCTGAAGTTCGTGAACTTCGACGCCGACTTCGTCATCGCCATCGAGACAGGTGGAATGTTCGACCGGCTCGTGGAGAACCGGTTCGACGAGACGAACCGCGCCCTCCTCATGCACCTGAAGGGGCAGCCCGCCCGGTCCACCCGCCGCTTCCTCAAGCGGCTCAACGAGGAGAGCGGCCTTCCGGTCGTCGTCTTCACTGACGGGGACCCGTGGAGTTTCCGCATCTACGCATCCGTCGCATACGGCGCCATCAAGACCGCGCACATCTCCGAGTACCTGGCAACGCCCGCCGCGCAATACCTCGGCATCACGGCGAGCGACATCGTCAACTACGACCTCCCGAGCGACAAGCTGAGCGAGCAGGATACGCGCGCACTCCTTGCGGAGAAGACGGATCCGAGGTTCGCGAGCGACTACTGGAAGGGCGAGATCGACCTCATGCTGGAGCTCGGGAAGAAGAGTGAACAGCAAGCCCTCGCCAAGTACGGTCTCGACTACGTGACGGACACGTACCTGCCGGAGAAGCTGGCCGAGATGGGCATCATCTGAATGGAGGCTGCGGAGGGGGCCGGGCCGGCGCGCGAGCGTGCCCGGGCCTCCTTGGCTAAAGCGGCTGCCCCGGATGGGATCCCTGAATGCGGGCGGGTCACAGGGGTCGCCCGGCGGATTCGGAACAGTACGAAGCGTTGCCCCATTGCGGGGTTTCCGACTCCTCGCCGCCCGGCACGAGGCCTCGT
>JBFILE010000588.1:0-2077 GCA_041599855.1 Thermoplasmatota archaeon | reverse complement strand
TTCCGGCATCCCCCCGCGGTCTGCGACGGGGCTGGTGGGTGTTGCTTCGTGCCTGGCTCGAACCCGGCGGGCGGCTGTCATGGGGGTGGTGGATCCTGTGGGGTCGGCATCGCGACCGGACGAACGGCGTGTTTCCGGGTGACATGTACGAGCCACACGGTATCGCAGTGGAAGCGGCGGTTCCGTTGGATCGACTCGGGCGCCCGCACCCATAAGACCCCGAAGCGTCTTGCGCCGCCGATGGTCGTCCGGGTCCTTGGTGAACTCGCGCCGCAAGCCGCCTGCGATTTCCTTCGCGCCGAGTTCAAGCGCGGCGCCCTTGTCCAGGTGGTCGGTCGCAGCGTCATCGACTACCAGGGCCGCGCCGCCAGCCGGCTCCCCGCCGGGGACCGCATGCACGTGTTCAAGCCCGACGGAACGCTCCTTGTTCATACGGATTCCAAGCTGAAGCCGGTGAACTGGCAGCCGCCGGGATGCGGCTTCAGCGCGAGTGTCGAAGGGGACGCATTGGTGCTGACCGCGCTCCGGGAGAAACCGAAGGAGATCGTGCACATCACGGTCGAAGCGATCCAGCTTGTGATCGCGTGCGAGTTCGAGGATGACGAGGACCTTGCGCTCGAAGGGTCCGAGGACGACATCCAGGCGGCCCTTGCGGACCAGCCGGATGTCATCGAGCCCGGGTTCCGGTTCTGGAAGCGGGAACGGGACAGCGGCCGCGGGCCCATGGACCTCTACGGGGAGGACGACAAGGGGCGCCGCGTTGTTGTCGAGGTGAAGCGGCGCAGCGCGAGCGTCGCCACCGTCGAACAACTGCGCCGCTACGTGGAACGGGAGACCGGCGCCCGCGGCGAGGACAAGGTGCGGGGCATCCTTGTTGCGCCGAAGGTGAGTGACAAGGCCCGGAAATACCTCGCCGACCTCGGCCTCGAATACCGCGAGATCGACGTGCAGAAACTCCTGCAGCAGGCAACGACCCGGCGCGCCGCGAACCAGCGCACCCTCGCGGCGTTCGGGAAGTGACGCGAGGCGACCCCACGCCGACGACATGCCGCACCGGGCCCGGCCGCGGGGCCACCCCTTCGCGACGCGCACCGCCGGTCATGCATCGCGCGAGGCGGAGCCATTCAGCCCCCGTGGAGCGGGCGAGTCCCGTCGCGGCAGCGGCACTGTCGCCGGCCTGCGTGTCACCGGCGACGCGCCATCATCGCCGCCGCCACGACCACGGCCGCGAGCTCCATGGGCCATCCGGGGCCGGGCGCATCCCTCGACGAAGTCATGCGGAAACCCTTGGTGTGGACCAGCATGTTCACGCGGCCTTCGCTCGACGGCGGATCCGTTCCTTCAGGGTGGGTGGCAACGATGCGGATGCCGATCGTATCCACGTCATTCGTGAAGCCGAAGCTTCCCGGGATCTCGATGGTGACGGTCTTCACGGCCCGGCTTCCGTTCACCGAGACAATCGGGCTTTCGAGGACGAACGCGTCTGGCAACCTGACGGTCCACCCCGCAGGGACATCGGTCAGAGCGAAGTGGATCGTTACCGCTGCATTGCCGAGATTCGCGACAGGAATCCTGACCTCCAACGTGTCACCCGGATTCGCTTCGAGGATGGAGGATCCGTCGATCTTCGAATCCACGATGCTCACGAAGAGGGCCTCAAACGGAGCGACCGTCATGTTGGTGTACGTGGCCACGTTCGTCGTCATGACGGCACGGATGGCGACGGGCTGCGGATCGGTCGGCGGGGCCATGCCGACCACCCGCGCAACCACCGTGGCCTTGATGCGGGGATTCAGGAACGGGCACGTCGACGTATCCGGCACCGATGATCCGGCAAGCACATCCACCGTGGCCCAAGGCGGCGATGCCACGACATCGAACAACACTTCGGCCGGTGACGCCTGCACCGCGACCGCCCGGCAATCGATCTCGATCGTCACGTTCGTCATCGCCCAACCGTCAACGGGCACGACGGGGCCGAGGAACGGATCCATCTCCATCATGAACCATTCCGACGGCGGCTCCTGGGCGGTCGTGTTCCCGGAAACCGCAACAAGGAAGCTCGCGAGAAGGGCGA
>JBFILE010000587.1:0-2090 GCA_041599855.1 Thermoplasmatota archaeon | reverse complement strand
GCCGAAGGCGCGCCGGGGGTGGGCTGGCGGGGGCCCCAACTGTCGCACCCACCCCTCGCAGCCCGCGTGATTCCGTTAAGTTGGCACCCCCCTCTCGGCCCCCTCCCCGGTGGTTCCGGCCCTTGCGATCCTACCGGGCGTCTCCGGGTTCCGGGTCATCCCCCGGGTACTATGCCGCCCGCGACTTCAAGCGACGGGCCACCACCACGCCTCCGACCGACAGGATGACCAACCCGAGGAGGGGCAGAATGATGCCGGGCGTTGCCAGGTCCGAGAGCTTCTCGACCTCGATGGCGTTCGCTCCGATGAGCATGAAAAGGGCCGTACCGGGGATGATGCCGAGTGCCGTCCCGATCACATAGTCACGGACACGCACCCGCGTGAGCCCGAGGAAGTAGTTCACGAAGTTGAACGGGAAAAGGGGCACCAAGCGGACGAGGAGCACGAGTCCGAGCCCGTGGTTCGCGGTCCATCCCTGGGCCGTCCGGACGCGCTCCCCGAACAGGGTTTCCACGAAGCCGGCTCCGAGATGCCGCGCAAGAAGGAAGGTGATCAGGGTGCCCACGACCGCTCCTGCCCATACGAGGGGAAAGCCGACGGCGAACCCGAAGAGGGCTGCGCCGAGGAGGCTGATCGGCGTGCCGGGAGCAAGGAGCACGACAGCGGCCACGTAGAGGACGAAGAAGACGGCCCATCCGAGGGGGCCGGCATCGTCCACCTGCGCGCGGATGGTGTCCACGTCGAACCCGTCGGCGAGGATGCGGCCGCCGAATAGGAGGGCGAGCCCGATGAACGCGATGAGGAGGGCGAATCGGGCGATGAGGAACGCCCGGGGTCGGGATGCATCGCGGGTGTCCGCCGCGGCAACCGGCGAGGATCCCTCGCGCTCATGGCCCTCGTCGTCGTCCGTTCCGGGTGGTTGGGTTGCCACGGCATCCGGAGCGCGCGGATGCCTCAAGACCGTTGGGCACGGGGGTTGGAGAACGCCTCGAACCCTTCGCGAGCTCCCTCGGGGGCCCGACCCTACCCTTTTCCCCGAAGCGTACGCTCCGGGCTCACCCACGATGGCCATCATCCCCGTCCCGATGCCGGGCATCCCGCATGCGACACCTCGCGCGTCATTCGACCACCTCGATACCCTGTGGGTCCAGGTGGCAGGCACCCTCTGCAATCTGGAATGCACCCACTGCTTCATCTCGTGCGGGCCCGCGAACGACACCCACGGCATGATGACCCGTGAGGCCGTCCGGACCCACCTTGCGGAGGCCCGCCGTCTCGGGGTGAAGGACCTGTATTTCACAGGCGGGGAGCCCTTCCTGAACCCGGAGATGCTGGGCATCCTCGAGGACGCCCTCGAAGTGGGGCCCGCGAACGTCCTCACGAACGGCCTTCTCCTGCCGGACCATCGGATCGAGGAACTGGCACGCATCCGGGATGCGGCACGCTACAGTCTCGAACTCCGGGTGAGCGTCGATGGCTGGAACGCCGCGCAGCATGATGCGGTCCGGGGCCCCGGGAACTGGGCGAAGACCCTGGATGCGATCCGGCGTCTCGAAGCCGCGGGCTTCCTTCCCATCCTGACGACGACGGAAATCTGGACCGGCGGGGACGACGGCACACGCGAGCCCGGCCACGGCGCCTACAACAAGCTGAAGGCCGCGTTGAAGGACGTGGGAGTCAAGCGCCCCCGCATCAAGATCATCCCGCTTTTCGACCTCGGCCGCGGCGCCGACATCGTTCCCGACGGCAGCCCCATCGCCGCCCGGTCCCAAGGCATCCTGCGACCCGAGGAGATGGACCCCGCGTTCGACTGGTCGAACCTCCAGTGCACGTCCAGCCGCATCGTGACCTCGGAAGGCATCTTCACGTGTCCGCTCCTCATCAATGAGAAGCGCGCACGATGGCCCGGCACCCTTGAGGAGAGCCTCACGGGATTCCATCTCGATCATTCCGCGTGCCGCACGTGCGTCGTGACCGGCATGACGTGCAGGAACTGGTGATACGCGATGGTGGACGAGCGATCGAACGCGCATCCCGCCGCGGACGCGCCGGAACGCATTGCGCTATTCGGCGGCGTATACAACAACACG
>JBFILE010000586.1:0-2105 GCA_041599855.1 Thermoplasmatota archaeon | reverse complement strand
CCACCCCTCGCGGCCCGCGCGATTCCGTTAACTTGGCACCCCCGGCGGCGAGGTGGTTTGCTACCCAGCCACGCGGAGCGCGGCGAGATTGGGGATGGGCCGGTGGGGGCCCCAACTGTCACACCCACCCCTCGCGACCGCTCTCGGTCTCGTTGGAGCGGCACGCACGGGCGTGCTGCAGGTTTCGAGGGCTTGGCCATCGCAGACGGCGCGGCAGGAGGGGCGCACCCGCCCCTTGCAAGGTGCGCGGGTAGGCTGCATTCGCCCACCCGACCGCCGCACGCGGATTGCAGCGCCGTCGGCGCGTTCGCGGATGGCATCAAGAAGGGGAAGGGTTGCGGCGTGCGCCGAGGCTGGCAGGTCGGCGGCACGCCACGTCCCGATTGCAGGCCGGGAAACCGCCGGGGCCGTCGAACGCAGCGCCCGGAATACCGGGGCAGGACGCTGCGAATGAGGGTCCCGGAGGCACGGTTCGGCGATCAGTTTCGGCGGTTGAGAACCACAGCCAAGGCAAAGGCTCCCGCAACCAGGAGACCGACGCCGGCGCCCGGCACCTTCGCATCCCGCTTGGATGCGTCGCCGCTGCCGCCCGAGGCCGCATCGTCCGAGGCAGACGACTCGTCGAAGTCGTATTCATCATCCAGGTACGACGTGTCCGCCGCCGGCACACTGCCGTCAAGTGCATCTTCTTCAAGGGTCACGTCGGCCTCTTCGGACGATGTCGTTTCCGGGGATCCGCTGGATGTGCTGTTGGCGGACCCGGCTTCCCAGTCCGAATCATCATCGAGGTACGATTCGTCGGACGGGGGCACGGAACCATCCATTTCGCTCTCATTCAGGGATGGGTCCGACTCCCCCTGGGCGAGGGCCGGCGCCGCGATCGCGCTGAGGGCGACGAGGGCTGCGAGTCCAGCGAAGAGTCGGGCGCTCATGATCACGCACCCTCGGCGTCACTCGCGTCCGCCGCGCGGTGCGAGCGGCCGTACTTCGCGTCGACGTTCGCCTTGTCGGAGCGGAACTTCTTGACATGCTCAAGGATCATGGCCTTGAGGCCCATCTTCGCGTTGTCGCGGGCGTCACCGATCTTCTCGCGGGCCTCTTCCTTCAGGGGCTTGAGGCCGTCGCGGACACAGTGGGCGAAGGCGAGGCGGTCCTCCTTGGAGACCTTCTCGCGGGCTTCGCGGTCGTTCTCCGCGGTCTCATTGCCGTGCGACTCATCCGTCGCGGTCTCGTTGGAGGGTGCGGCGGATTCGTCCGTGCTGTTCGTGGCGTTCGACGCATCGGTCGTGTCGGGCGCGGCGTCAGCGTCCGTCGCCGTTTCGTCGTCGTGGGCGCGGCACCCTTCGATCACGAGCTTCTTCTCGCCCATGTACCACGCGCGGATGTCCTTGAGTTCGGCGCGGTAGTCCTCGATGAGGTCGGCGCGGGCGGCCTTGTAGGCTTCAACGGTGGCGCGTTTCGCTTCCACAAGTTCCGCGTGGCGGAGTTTCGCGTCCTCGCCTCGGGCGCGTCCATCGTCTGCGGAGGGGCGGGCGTCGCCGGACCTGCGGGCGTCTCCGTCGCCATCGTGGGAGGCGGCGACGGCCATGGGGACGGCGGCAACGAGCATTCCGATGGCAAGCACGAGAGCAAGGGTTCGACCGTATGATCGCATGGTTCTCAACCGTAACGGGACACTCAGGGGTTTTGTTCCTTCTTGGGCAGCCTTCAAAGTACGGGATCCACGCCCGGCGAGAGGGCGGACCGGGCGGCTGATCGTGCCCCCGGGGGATGAGCACGACGCGAACAGGAGGGCGTGATTCGATGATTGAACCACGAGGTCGCGGCGGCCGACTTCCCTGATCGACAACCCGCTGTCGCCGGCACCCAACCGTCGGATCCGATGCCGTGCAAAGCCGCCCGCGGCTCTGCCACGATGACAATAAATAACAGGATCAATCTCGCCCGGAATGGGCTCGTAGCCAAGCCCGGATATGGCACAGGCCTCCTAAGCCTGGGATCCGGGGTTCGAATCCCCGCGGGCCCGCTTTGGGTGAGGTACAATGCCTCGCACCACCCGATCATCACCCCGCCCGGTGGGTCGCACAGCGACCCACCCGTGCCTG
>JBFILE010000585.1:0-2111 GCA_041599855.1 Thermoplasmatota archaeon | reverse complement strand
TCTCGTTCCTGCTCGATTCCCCGAACGCTGGGTCCGGCGGTGGCGGCGGTGGCGGCGGGGGCGGAATCCTCGGCGGCGCGAGTAACGGTGATGGCGTACAGATTGGGAACTTGCGCGTAAACCCCCCCGGCGAGGTGATTCCTCGGTTCGGTCTCCTGCAATGGGGCGGCCTCGGCGTGGGCCTCGTGTTCGCCGCCAACGGCATCCGCCAACTGCACCCATTCCTGCCCCGATGGGTGCCGCGCATCCCCGGCAACAGTCCGCGCCTTCTCATGATCGGCGTCACCATCATCACGTTCGCGTACCTCTCGGTGTAACCCATGCTCGACTGGATTCCGCTACTCATTGCACTCGGGCCCACTCAATCGACCGCGATCCGCCCCCTACTGGAGGGGTCATGATGCCGCACGCCCGCGCCTCCGGCGCATTCCTCGGCCTCCTCGCCCTCGCAGGCATCATCGCACTCCTCGCCATCGCCGCGCCCGGTGAAGCCGCGAACGTGGACGGTTGCGCGCGCCTCGTTCACGACAGCGGCAGCGGCGACCGCGCCTTCCTGTTCACCACGGACGGCGGCGCCGTCGCGAGCACGACGTGCGCCGAAAGCGAGTACCTCATCGCCATGGGCGAGTGCATCACCTGGTACGGCAGCATCGCGACCAGTGGAAGCCCCCCGATCGCCGCCACCCGCATCACCGCGAACGTGTTCCATCTCACCAACAGCACCACACACGGCGCCACCGGGAAAGACAACTGGGTCGCCGTTCGCGCGGTCACATGGACCGCCGCCGCCTTCGACGGTGCCGCATTGGACTTGTGCGCGACATCCACCACGACCGCCAGCGGTACCCCGCAGATCGTCACGTACCGCGTCGCCCTCCGTGCCTGCGACACCACCGGCAGCGGATGCGCGACCGGCGTCATGACTTACGACATCAACAGCGACGACGGCGGCGCCCCCGGCACCGGGAACACCGTAACCGACACCACCAGCGGATACTACGAAAGCGGAGACGAAAAAGACCCCCTGCACCTCAGCGCCGACTACGACGTCGAAACAACTGAGATCGTCGCGGTAGTCACGGCCCGATGGCTCAACGGAACCGCCCGCCAAGGCCTTGACTCCAGCATCTACATCCGCATTTACGATCCCGACTTCAGCGAGTACACCGGGGGCCCGTGGACGATGACAGAAACCACGACCCCCGGCGTGTACCGCGTCCGCATCAGCATCGGCTCCACCCCCACCGCCGGCGTGTGGGCCGTGACCTCGGACACCGTGCAACCGGACAATGCGAACGAGAACGTGACCCTGGGCGTCACCGTTACCGTCACCGCAAACCGGGACGCCCTCCTCAACCAGATCCTTACCCGCCTCAGCTACAACGCAGACCTCACCAACAGCAGCACCGCAAGCCTCGCCCTCGAAGCCACCCTCCTCACGCAGCACGCGACCACGCGCACGCAAACCGTGGACGCCGCAGCGTACTCGAACACCCTCATCAACGGCACCGCCACGCCCGCCAGCGTCCTCGCCGAGCACGAGAAAACGCGCGCCCTCACAAACACCTCGGCCACGAGCCTCACCACGCACGTCACGGAACGCACCGCCGGCACCCGCGGCCTCATCAACAGCACCACCAGCAGTTTGTTCACGAGCGCCACGTGGACCGCGTGGCTCAACGGCGCGTGGGAAGATCAACGAGGCCGCCTCAACCAAACCGCGCAGCAGCGCCTCCTCCTCGACGTGCAGAATGACACGAACGGCGCCATGGCGGCCATCTACCAGGAAACGCAGGATATCCAGAACAACATGACGGAGAACATCGTCGCCCGCGCGTGGGCCGCCATCAGCCCCTCCAGCATCGACCAGGTGATCGTTCTCGGCCTCGGCACCGCGTTCACCGCGCAAAGCGCCATCAACCCCACATACCTCCCCGCACGAATCCGAGGAGTAACCCGCGGGAACCTCCTCATCACCGGGCTCGCGTTCCTCGCCATCTACGTCGTCATCGTCACCGGCGCGAACCTCACGTAACCCCCTACCGGAGCCCCCCGCCATGCCCTCCATCCTTGCCACCCTCGCAACCGCTACCCTACTCCTCAACCTGCCC
>JBFILE010000584.1:0-2116 GCA_041599855.1 Thermoplasmatota archaeon | reverse complement strand
GCCGCCCACGGAAAGGATTCCCGGCCGGGATGGCCCGTTCCGGCGGATTCAGCGTGACGGGAGGGTTTTCCCCATGCGGACCGCGTCCAGCCCGGCCCCGTAATAGTCCGGGAGCCGTGCTTTCACGAGGTAACCGAGGTGCTCGTACTTGGCCACGAGCGCAGGCTCCGCCACTGCGGCCTCGAGGCTCACGCGCTCGGCGCCCGCGTCCCGGGCCAGCGTTTCCGCGTGATCCATGAGTGCCCGGAACAGCCCGCGGCCGCGCGCGTCCGGATGCACCGCGATGTCGTACACGCGGAGGCTCTTTGCGCGATGCCACATGACGAGGACCGCGTGAAGGAGCCCCTCTCCGCCGTCCACGACCCAGACGGATTGGACGGGGCTTCCGAGGCTGCGGACGAGACTGGTCCGTGCCGACCGTCGCGCGGCCTCGAAGCACGCGACTTCCAGGTCGAGGATGCCGGGCAGGTCGGCCACGGTGGCCGCGCGGATGCCCACGGCCTTCGCCGCGGCGGACACGGGTCGGGCCGTCATCGGTTCGGCGTCACGCCCGCGGCCCTTCCGTGGCAATCCGGTTCACCACCTCACCGAAGAGCGGCGAGTTCTCCTCGAACTCGTAGCCCCAGTCCAGGTTCGGGTTGTCGTTCACCTCGATGACGATGACGCGCCCGTCCTCCAACTGCTTCACGTCCACGCCGTAGAGGCTCGTGCCGATTTCCGCACACGCGCGCTCTGCGGTCTTGAGGACCTCGGGGGGGACGTCGTCGAGGGCGATCCGTTCCACGCGGGCCCACGTGCGCTTCTCCTCGCCCTCGGGGCGGTCGCGGATGCGCCACGCGCCCTTCGGGATGTGGTACTTGGCCGCGTACAGGGGGCGGCCGGCGAGGAAGCCGACGCGCCAGTCGTATGCACTCGGCTGGTACCGTTGGAGGAGGACGACGTCGCTCTTCTGGCTGAAGCGGCGCACGCAGTTCTGGAGTTCATCGGGCGTGCGCGCCTTCTCGACGGCACTGCTGAAGGCGCCGCTCGGGGCCTTGCAGATGATGGGGTTCCCGAGTTCCTCGAAGAGGGCTTCCGCATCCAGGTGGTCGCGGCTTGCGCGGGTGACCAGCAGGGTGTCGGGTGTGGCGACGCCGGCTTCCTCGAGGATGCCTTGCACGTGGGCCTTGTTCATGCAGATGAGCATGCTCTCCGGGTCATCGACGACGCGGAGGCCGGCGCCCCATGCGGCGCGGGCGAACGCCCAGCTCATGCCGAGGACGTTGGTGTCGAGGCGCAGGAACATGGCGTCGAACTCGGGGATGCGGCGGTAGTCGGAGAGGTCGATGATCTCCGCCGTGTGGCCGTGGTCGGGGGCCTGCTCGACGTACGCGCGCATGGCGCGGGCTTCCGTGGAGCGTCCACGGCTTGCGGAATCCGAGACTATTGCGACATGGGCCGTTGGCTCACCTCCTCAAGGAGCCGGAGTTCGCGTTCCGTGAGTTCATGGAGGGGCAGCGGGTCGAGGCCGACGAAGAGCGGCTTCGTGCGTTCCGGGTTCTCGGGGTCGGGTTCGTCCACGAACCATGCCGTGGCAAGGGGGATGCCGAAGGCGCGCCAGATGCGCCACGCGAAGTGGTAGTCCGGGTTCGTCGTCAGACCGGTGACGATGCGCATGCTCCGGAGGGGGCCCGTGAGCTTCACGGACAGCACGGCGCGCGTCCCGTTCTGGGTGGCGCGGCGCCACTGGGTTTCGCGGGACCGGTCCTTGAGCACGTTGTAGCACGTGTCCGTGAGGCCGGCCACGGGAACCAGGAGCGCCGGGAGCTCGATGTCGGTGGGTTTGCGGGCGAGGCGCCATTCGGCGCACGCGATGCCCTGTTGTTCGGCGATGAGGAGGGCGGAGGCCGCGTTCTGCGCGGTCACGGCTTCCAGGAAGCCGGGGCGGCTCTGGACGTCGTTCAATTCCGCATCCACGAGGGCCCAGTAGCCGGCGCGGAGGAAGCGGTAGTCGCCACAGAGGTTGATGAAGGGGGGCGGGAGCCGGCCGGCGCCGTGGGCACGACGGGGGCGCTCCTCTCGGATCGGGGATGGTGTCCGGGGAGAGGACAAGGGATCGAGGCCGGGATGCATGGGC
>JBFILE010000583.1:0-2135 GCA_041599855.1 Thermoplasmatota archaeon | reverse complement strand
GCCCATCTCATGGGTCACAACGAGCATGGTCATGCCCGTCCCCGCAAGGTCCCGCATCACCCGCAGCACCTCGCCCGTCAATTCCGGGTCCAACGCGCTCGTCGGCTCATCGAACAGGATCCCCTTCGGCTTCATGGCGAGGGCGCGAGCGATGGCGACGCGCTGCTGCTGCCCACCGCTCAACGTGCCTGGGTACGCGTCCGCGCGGTCCGCCAAGCCGACCTTCACGAGGTTCTCCCGGGCCCGCTTCTCGGCTTCCGCCTCGGGAACGTCCAGCACCTCCCGGAGGGGCAGGGTGATGTTCCGGAGCACGGTGAGGTGCGGGAACAGGTTGAACGCCTGGAACATCATGACGAACTCCTCGCGGAGTTTCCGGACATCCGCTCCCTTGCGCCGGACGTCCTTCCCTTCAACAAGGATTTCGCCCCCGGTTGGCTCCGTCAGGCGCGTGATGCAGCGCAGGAGCGTACTTTTGCCGCAGCCGGACGGCCCGATGATGCAGACGACTTCGCCGGCACGGACCTTCATGTCCACGCCCTTCAACACCTGGTTCGCGCCGAAGGATTTCGTGACGCCGCGAAGCTCGATCTGGGGCCGACCCGCCCCTCGCGTCGATTCCAACGATTCCAATGGGTCACTCAATGGATGGCACCTCCAAGGCCGAGGCCGGGGATGCGCATGCGCCGCTCCAGCCATTGGAGCGCGAGGCTCATGGTGTACGTGAGGATGAAGTAGATCAAGGCGACCGCGAGCCATGCTTCGAGGACGAGGAACGTGCGCGCGCTGAACACGCGACCAATATACGTCAACTCGACGACGCCGATGACGCTCACGAGACTCGTGTCCTTGAGGAGGATGATGAACTCGTTCCCGAGGGGCGGGATGACGAGGCGCAGCGCCTGGGGCATGATGACGTGGCGCATCGCCTGCGTGCGCGTCATGCCGAGGGCGAGCGCCGCCTCCATCTGGCCGGTAGGGATGCTCTGGATGCCGCCACGGATGACTTCGGCCTGGTACGCGCTCGTGTTCACGATGAGGGCCGCGCACCCGGCCCAGAAGATGGAGAGCTTGATGCCGAGGAACGGCAGGACAAGCCACGCGATCAGGATCTGCACGAGGAGCGGCGTCCCGCGGATGACCTCGATGAACGCGGTTGCCGGCCACGAGAACAGCGGGAAGCGGCTCAGCCGCAGGAGTGCAAGGGCGATGGAAAGGAAGAAACCGAGGAAGGTGGCGATGACCGCCAAGGTCAACGTGACCTTCGCGCCGTCGAAGAACGCATCGCGGTCGTCCCACACCTGCCCGATGCGTTTCCAGAAGGTGTCGCCCACGGTCACGGGAATCTGGTACGTCCCGATGCGGCCTTCGTCATCGGTGACGCGGAGGGTGATGGTGTACGCGCCCACGTCCTCGAACTCATGGGTCTCCGTCACGTTCCCGGGAACGAATCCTCCACCCGTGCCCCAGTTCCATTCGTAGGAGACGACGCGGCGGGCGCCCCGGGACGGTTCGCTGAAGGTGGCATTCGTCGTGACGAGGACGCGGCCGTCCTCGATGCGCTCCGTGAGGACGAAGTACGCACTCGGACTCGCGCCGGTCACGAGCACGGTCTGTGTCGCATTCGACATGCCCCCCCGGTCATCGGTGATGCGCAACCGCACCACGAACACGCCGCCCTGCCGATACGCGTACGAGGCGGTCACGTTCCCTTCGGTGAACGTGGCGTTCTCCCCGAAATTCCATTCGTACCGGGTGATGTTGGTGGCGGCGGCTCCCGGAAGGGACTCGGACGCGTCCGCGCGGAAGACGAGGCCGGTCTTCCCCATCTGGGGCGTTATGGTGAAGAACGCCAACGGATGATCGCTCCCCGGCAGCGTCACGGGGCCGGCGTCACCGTCGGAAGCGTTCGCGCCCTGCGCCATGGCGGGGCCCCACATCCCCGATGCCGTCACGACCGCGACCAGCAGGATCGCCGCGCGGCACGCCCCCGCAGACCGCGGACTCGCGTAGGCCGGGGGCGGGCGATGGCGGCGGAGGGTCGGCGACGACATCAGAGGGGGCTCCTTGTCGGAATCAGACCTGCCATTTGTCCATGATGGTCTGCAGGGTGCCATCTTCCTTCATGGAGCGGAGGG
>JBFILE010000582.1:0-2136 GCA_041599855.1 Thermoplasmatota archaeon | reverse complement strand
GGGGAACGGTGTTCTCGCTCCCGGTTCGATGATCGCTTCCGACCCTCGGGCGCAGGATGCTTGTGGCAGCGCCTGCGAGGGCGACCGCGGCGGCGACCGTGAGGGCCGCGGTCCATCCGGCGGGTCCGAACGCGGCGTCGAATCCGGTCCCGCCCACGGCGCGGTAGATGGCGCTTGCCGTTGCGACCCCGATGGCCATGCCCACGTTCCGTGCAAGGGCGAGGACGCCTCCTGCGACGCCTTGCCGGTGAAGGGGCGCGGCGCCCATGATGGCGCTGTTGTTGGGGGGCGTGAAGATGCCGGTGCCCACCCCGGCGAACGCGAGGGCCACGAGGACGAGTGGAAGGGGCGTGGCGGGGGTCATCAGGGCGAGTGAGGCAAGGGCTCCCGCCAGGATGGCGTGTCCGACGGCGGACGGGATGCGGGTGCCGATGCGGTCGCTGAGCGCCCCTGCAACGGGTGCGGTTGCGGCCATGAGGATGGGTTGGACGGTGAGGGCGAGGCCGGTCGCGGCGGGGGAGTAGCCTCGGCCTTCGAGGAAGTAGATGGGGATGAGGATGACGAGACCGAAGGATGCGACGTAGTTCAGGACGGCGCTCCCCGTGGCTCCCGCGAATACGCGGGACCGGAACAATCCGGTGTCGAGCATGGGTTCGCGGACGCGACGCTCGGTCCGGACGAAGGAGAACAGGAGGACGGCTGCTGCGGCTCCGAGGCCGAGGATGCGGAGGCTGCCCCATCCGAGGGTTGGTCCGAGGTTCAGCGTGAGGAGGAGTGCGAGCAGGCCGGCGCCGAACAACGCGGCCCCGGCCACGTCGAAGCGTTCCCGGTTCCTGCGCGGGGAATCGGCGGGCACATGGCGGATGGCGAGGGCAAGGGCGGCGAGTCCGAGGGGTACGTTGAGGATGAAGATGCCCCGCCAGCTCACGAATCCCGCGATGAGGCCGCCGGCGGCGGGACCGAGGGTGAGGCCGAGGTACGTCATGGTTCCGAGGAGTCCGAGGGCGCGTCCGCGGCGGGCGGCCGGGTAGGCGGCCACGAGGATGCCCGGCGAGTTCGCAAACAGCATGGCGCCGCCGGTCCCTTGGAGGACGCGGGCCGCGATGAGGGTGTCCACGGTCGGCGCGAAGGCGGCGAGGAGGTTGCCGACGATGAATGCGGCGAAGCCGGCGACGTACACCCGTTTGTGCCCGTGGATGTCGCCGAGGCGTCCGAAGGTGAGGAGGAGGACGCCCACCACGAGCATGTACGCCGTGACCACCCATTCCACGTGGGCGAGTGGGGCACCGAAGGCGTGGCGGATGACCGGGAGGACCGTGGTCACGATGCTCGCGTCGAAGGCGCTCATGAACGTACCCGCGCCGACCGCGAGGAGCACCAGGTGGGCGCGCGGGGCGACGGCGGATGCCGCGGAGACCGGATCATGGGGCGGCGGCACGATACGGTCGGGAGTTGCGGCGCTGCGAAAAGGCTTCCGGGCGGGAGGCGTGATGGTTCATCACCGGCTGGCGTGCCCGGCCCCTCGAGATGCGCCCGGCATTGCCCGGCGCCCGTTACCACACGTTCTCGACGGTGCCGTCGCGCATGCGTGCCACGAGTGCGACGAGCCGCTCGTGCATGCGTTCCGGGTCCGCTCGGCCCCAGCCGCCGTGGCCCGGGAACACCCATTCGAACCGGATCGTGCGGGCGAGGCGTTCGAGGGAATCCGCAAGGGTGTCCCACGAGAACCATGTGGCGCGCCGGAACGCGTTCAGGTCGTCGAGTTCCCGGCTCCAGTACAACGAGTCCCCCGTGAACAGGTGCGCGTCGTCCACGTGGTAGGCGACGCTTCCCTCCGTGTGTCCGGGGATCACGAGGGCGCGGATGCCGGGGGCGACATCGGCGTCCGCGTCGATGAGGTCGGTGGCATCGGGCGCGGCATCGTTCTCGAGGCGATGGATCCAGACCTGCGCGCCGAATCGTTCCGCGTATTTCGCGTAATCCGCCACGTCATCGCGGTGGGTGAGGAGGATGTGCCGGATGCCGCCCCTTGCCTCGATGGCGTCGGCCAGCTTCGGGACAAACCTTGGCGCATCCACGAGGATGTTGCCGTCGTCGCGTGCCACGAACCAGCTCGTGGCGCCGAAGGAGTCCCGC
>JBFILE010000581.1:0-2150 GCA_041599855.1 Thermoplasmatota archaeon | reverse complement strand
CCCCACCCCGCCGCCCGCTCCCGCTCCCCCGGGAGGCGACACCTCGGGGGATGAATTTCTTCACCGTCGAACGGCACCACCACCACCACCACCACCACCGGGCTCAGCACGATTACGAGCACATGAAAGAGCACAAGCACGAGCACAAGCACGAGCACAAGCACGAGCGCAAGCACGATCACGAGCACAAGTGCGAGCGCCATGACCGCCATCACCACGCGCACACCCGGCCTCCCAGGGCCTCGCGGATGGGCCGGTCCGCGGGGGGTGTGGGTGGCGGGGTGCGGGTCGGTCTACCGCCTCCGGCATCCCCCTCGAATCGGCGCGCTCGGGCGCATCCGCTGCATCGCGGCTCCTGCGCGATCCCGCGGGCGCCTCCTCCTGTTGAAGGGGGCCTCTGGGGGGATTCGGTTGTGCTGACCTACGGCCGCGCGCCGCCCGCACCGCCGCGAAGCCCGCACGCCGCACTCCGCATAGCTTGCGGTTGCGGGGTCCGGCCGTCGCCTCAGAGAAGGCCCATCTGCAGCTTCACCGCATCCGAGATCATCGTCGGGTCCCACGGCGGGTCGAAGACCACATCGATCTTCACGCTCTCCACGCCTTCCACGACGATGCTCTTGCGGTACAGGTCCTCCGGGAGTTCCTGGGCCGCCGGGCAGTTCGGGCTCGTGAGCGTCATGATGATCTTCGCATCCCCCTTCTCGGAGACGTTGATCTCATAGATGAGGCCGAGATCGTAGATGCTGACACGCGGGATTTCCGGGTCGAACACCTGCTTTGCGGCGTCGGCGAGCTTGGCCTTCGTGGCCTCGATGTCGAGTTGGGTCATGGGGATCACTCTGTGGAAACGGGAACGCCCTTGCCGTCAAGGGCGGCTTTCATGGTGTGCCACGCAAGGGTCGCACACTTCACGCGGCTCGGGAACTCCTGGACGCCCGCGAAGACGGCAAGCTTCCCGAGGGTGTCGGGGTCGAAGTCCGCCTCCTGGGTGCCGGTCGCCATCTTCGTGAACTCACGGATCATGGCTTCGACCTCATCCCGGGTCTTCCCCTTGATGGCGCCGGTCATCATGCTCGCGCTCGCCTTCGAGATCGCGCACCCGTTCCCCTCGAACTGGGCAGCCTCGATGGTGGTGCCATCCGCCTTCACGTAGAGGTGCAGATGATCGCCGCACAAGGGGTTCTCTCCTTCCGCGTCATGGGTCGCATCCGCGAGCGTCCCGAAATTCCGGGGCCGCTTCCCATGGTCGAGGATGACTTCCTGGTACAGGTCCCTGAGGTCGCTTGCGATCAACTGAACACCTCGATGACTTTCCGGAGGGCCGCCGTCAAACGGTCCACCTCTTCCCGCGTGTTGTACACACCGAAGCTCGCGCGCGTCGTCGCGGGCACCCCGAAGAACTTCATCACGGGCTGCGCGCAGTGGTGGCCCGTGCGCACCGCCACGCCCTCCCGGTCCATGAGCGTCCCGATGTCGTGCGGGTGGATGCCTTCCACGTCGAAGGAGACCACGCCCGCCTTCTCCGCTGCGGTGCCGATGATGCGGACACCCTCGATCGCCTGCAGTTGCGCAGTCGCGTACTCGACAAGGTCGTGCTCGTGGCGCGCGATGGCGTCGAGGCCGACCTCGTTCAGGAAGTCGATGGCGGCGCCAAGGCCGATTCCGCCTGCGATGTTGGGCGTGCCCGCCTCGAACTTCGCGGGGAGATCATTGTACGTGGTCCGCTCGAAGGAGACGCTCCGGATCATGTCGCCCCCACCCTGGTACGGCGGCATGGCTTCGAGGAGGGATTCCCTGCCCCAGAGGGCGCCGACGCCGGTCGGCCCGTACATCTTGTGGCCGCTGATCGCGTAGAAGTCGCAGCCGATGTCGGCCACGTCCACCTTCGTGTGGGGAGCCGCCTGCGCGCCGTCCACCATGACGACCGCGCCGTGCGCGTGCGCCATCGCCGTCATCTCCTTCACCGGGTTCACGGTCCCGAGGGCATTCGAGATGTGGGCGATGGCCGCAATCTTCGTCCTCGGTCCAAGGAGCGCGCGGTACGCGTCCATGTCGACCTCGCCGCGGTCGTTCATGGGCGCGACCTTCAACGTGGCACCCTTCTCCTGGCAAAGCATCTGCCACGGCACGATGTTGGAGTGGTGCTCCAT
>JBFILE010000580.1:0-2151 GCA_041599855.1 Thermoplasmatota archaeon | reverse complement strand
CCCGCGCATCCCACGCCCACGCGCCGCGCGTGCCTTTAAGGCCGGGCCCCCCTCTCGCGGCCCGTGGACCCCCGCGTCCTCGTGAAGTATCCGTTCCTCCCCGCGGCCAGTGCGTACGCCGCGGAGCACGGGCCTTCCCTTGAGGAATTGCTGGAGGACCGGGTGTACGGCAGCATCCGCGGCACGGGCCGGGACCGTCTCATGACGGCTCTCGAGGATGCGGAACTGCCGTCCACGGACCCGCCCACCGATGCGACCGAGGTCCTGTTCACCCTGCTCACGTACCCCGTGGCCCGCATGCTCGCGGCCGCCTGCGGGGATTCGTACATCACGCGCCGGCATGCCCTTGCGGAAGCCCTCCGGGTCCGCATGTTCCTCGAACGTGAACAGGACCGCAGCGTGGTCGTGGCCGTTGCCCGGCACCTCGGCCTCGCCACCGAACCCGAGGAGCGGGACTCCGGCTTCACCGGCGATTTCCTCCTCCACGTGACGGATTACGTGCGCCTCGCAAGTGCCCTCAAGGACACGCCGTGGAAGCTCGTGAACCAGCCTCTCGCCCACGGCGTCGTCCGATTGACCCGCGAGAAGCTCGCGCGCCTTTGCCAGGAAGCCCTCCGCCGGCGTCTCGAGGAACTGCCGCAGGCGCCGCCGTGGGTCATCGAATCCTTCGCGGACGAGCGACGCGCCATGCTGGACGCGGCCAAGACCAAGCGGGAAGCGTACGAAGCCACCGGCTTCGGCCCCATGGACCTGGAGTCGTTCCCGCCGTGCATGAAGCAGATCCTCGGCATGCTGCAGGCCGGGGAGAACGCACCGCACAGCGCGCGCTTCGCCATCACCTCGTTCCTGAACACCATCGGGCTCGACACCGAGGACATCATGCGCCTCTTTGCGGAAGCCCCTGATTTCCGCGAGGACCTGACCCGGTACCAGGTGGAGCACATCACGGGCAAGGGGAGTGCGGAAGCATACTCGCCGCCCGGGTGCCAGGCCATGGGCACGTACGGCATCTGCTACCAGCCGGACAAGTGGTGCACGATGACGAACCGTGACGGCGAGCGATACGTCACGCACCCGCTCTCGTACTACCGGTGGGCCATGAAGCGGAAGGCGCAGGATGCCGCAAGGCGCATCCCGGTTTCCTCGCCCGCGTCGCCCGCTTCGCCCGCCTCGCCCGCTTCGCCCGCCGCGGAAGCCTCCGCGTCAGCGGGAGAACCGTCCGCCGAGGCCCGGTCGCCGGATGCCGCATCAACGGGGGCCTCCGCGGCCGACGCCAAGGCGCCGTCCGATTCGGCCTCACGCCCGCCTTCGTGAACGCGCGCGCCGCTACACGTGGCGACGGCGGCGGACTCTTCCACGCGCGCCCGTCACTGCCCCCGCCGCCGCTGCCGCCGCGTACCCGCCGGCAAGCGTCGCAATAATGCCTCCGATCGAGGGGATCATGACGCCCGCCCGCACGGGTTCCGTGCTTGCCAGCATGAACGGCGAGATGAGCAGCCACCCGCCGATCACCACGGCCGCGATCGCCGGGCCGTAGGTGGCGGTCATCCCGTCTGCCCGCAACCGGATCTCGAGGAATGCGGCCACGAGGATGAGGAGGATGCCGCTCGCCAAGGCCGTCGCCGCGAGGGTGGTATCGCCGGCCCGCGCATGCATGCCGGACGTTCCCGCGACGAGGAGCCCCACGGCTGCGAGCGTCAGGCATGAGGCATGGATCCGATGTTCCGGCTGCGTGGGCGATCCCTGGCCCGCGTCCGCGGCGGATCAGGGATGCGCGTTGTGGCTCCTTCCTCGGTGGCGAGCCGGGCGGCGCGTGGAGGTGTGGTGTGGGGTTGGGCCGCGGCCCGTGCCCTGCGGTCCCGGCGCGATGCCGAGGCCATGCGCAGGCTGCTTCGGAATCGTTGCAAGGCACGGTCGGGCGCCATGTCCGGGGGGAAACCCCCAGGCGTCGAGGAGCCGATGATCGAGCGAAATCAGGCTCGGGCCGCGAGGGGGGTGGATCAAATGGCACCCCGACTCCAGCACACCCCGACATGGCGTGTTTGGCGCCGTTCGGCAGCATGCCGCTCCGCCACCCCGCTCCGTATCCTCCTCAACGTGACGCGACGTTGGGGACGCAAGCGCGGGTCGTGAGGGGTGGGTGAGACGGTT
>JBFILE010000579.1:0-2153 GCA_041599855.1 Thermoplasmatota archaeon | reverse complement strand
GGCGAGACGTTCAAGTTCCATCTTTTGCCGAGCGGTGTGGTCCACGAGCGCGTCCTGAACGTGCTCGGGAACGGCCTCGTCATCGACCCCGGGGTCCTCCTGAAGGAACTGGATGACCTGGAGTCCCGCGGCAAATCCACGTCCAACATCGTCGTGAGCGATCAGGCGCACGTCATCCTCCCCACCCACAAGCTCCTCGATGCAAGTGCGGAAGCCCGTGCGAAACCCGACCGCGCCATCGGCACCACCGGCCGGGGCATCGGTCCCGCGTACGCGGACAAGATCAACCGGATCGGGGTGCGCATGGCGGACCTCATCGACGAGACCAGCCTCCGTCGCAACCTGGAGGCGCAGTGGGATGAGAAGCGCGCGATCCTCGAATACCGGGGACGCGAATGCCCGGCGCTCGACGATGTCCTCGCCGAGTACGTGGCATTCGGGAGGCGCCTTGCCCCGCGGGTCCGGGACACGGTCGCCCTCCTCCACGAGAAGTGGGACGGCGGCGCGAACATCGTCCTCGAGGGCGCGCAGGGCGCGTACCTCGACATCGACCACGGGACCTTCCCGTTCGTGACGAGTTCGAACACGACGGCGGGTGGCGCGTGCACGGGGAGCGGCCTCCCGCCCCTTGCGATCGATGACGTGATCGGTGTCGTGAAGGCGTACACGACGCGCGTGGGCGCGGGACCTTTCCCGGCCGAGCTTTCGACCGCGGAAGGACCCGGAAAACACCTCGCCGACGTGGGTCACGAGTTCGGCACGACCACGGGCCGGCCGCGCCGGTGCGGGTGGCTCGACCTCGTGCTCCTTGAACGCAGCGTGAAGTTGAACGGTTTCACGAGCATCGCGCTCACGAAACTCGACGTCCTCGCGGGCCTTGATGAACTCAAGCTCTGCGTCGCGTACGATGTCAACGGCACTGAAGTCCGCGAGCCGCCCACGAACCAGGAGGATTTCGCAGCCGCGAAGCCGGTGTACGAGACCTTGGAAGGGTTCGGCGAGTTGAGCCCGGCGCGCATTGCGGATGCGTGCGCGAAGGGCCTTGACGCCCTCCCGAAGGCTGTGGGGAACTACGTGGAGCGCGTCGAGGAGATCATCGATGTCCCGATCTCCATCATCGGCCTTGGGCCGGCGCGGGAAGCGACCCTCCGCGTGGAGCGGTGAGCGGGCCCTCGGCAGCGCGGGACGGGCCGGATCACGAGACAGTCGGCCGGCCGTTCTCGTAGTGGACGTCCACACGGTACCGGTACTCAGCGTTCACGGCCACCCGGAAATACGGTGCCGCGCCCCACCGGCACCGATCCCCGCAAGCGTTCCATTCCTTGATCTGCTCCGCGTCGATCTCGAGGACACTTGCGGTCCCGTTCGTCCGGGGCCCGAAGAAGAAGCCGTCGCCGGTGGCTCCGCCGAGCCATTTCTGCTTCGCGCTACAGTCCCATTTCGGTGCAGGGTCGGGGATCTGGCTCGAACGGCACGTCTCCGGGGCCACCATGAATGCGGAGAAATTGTTCGTGTCGCCGATCCAGTCGAGGGTGACCACGATCCGGGTTGCCGCCGATTCCACGAAGACGTCCAGGATGTGCTCGTTGATGCCACCGGTGCCAACCGCGTACAAGAGGCCCGTGACGGTTCCGTTCAGGTAGAACGATTCGACGACCGGCAGGTCCGGCACGGTTTCGTTTCCGGGATCCGCATCCACGATGCCGCGGCTCGCGGGTTGTGCGGTGTCATTCTCAACCGGTTCCGCGACCGTCGGAGCCATGTCGGACCCGGAGATTTCCGCAGCGGTTCCGACGGGAGCCGATTCCTTCGACTCGTCGGAAACGCACCCGGCCACGAGGATGAAGACGGATGCCAGGATGCCGAGCAACGAGCGCATGATGCGCGACAAGTCCGCGGCGCCTTATCCACTTCCTTGTCACGATCTTGGAATATCCCGCGGTCCGGCAGCCCTCGCCATCACGCGAAGCTTGTCCACTCCGCATCCCCGAGGGGATCGTCCACGTAGTGCAGCACGGTGAGTCCGTTCCCCATGTCGCTCGCGTACAGGTAGCCGTCCTTCACGACGACGTCCCAGTACTGCCCCATGCCGGGGTTCGAGGGGATCATCCCCGCAGGCCGAGGCGTGTGCGGCATCGCGTACCCGAGGGCGG
>JBFILE010000578.1:0-2154 GCA_041599855.1 Thermoplasmatota archaeon | reverse complement strand
GGGAGGACGATCCGGGAGGAATGAGGGGTGGGGTGCTACCGAGGCGCGCGAAGCGCGGCGAAGTTGGGGGTGGGCTGGTGGGGGCCCCAACCGTCCCACCCACCCCTCGCGGCCCGCGTAGGTCCGCCAATCTGGCTTTCGAGCCCCATCCTTCGCCCCGCGCTGTCCGCGCCCTCCGTCGATGGTGTTGGCATCGGAGGATCGCTTCGTGCGCCGCGGCCCCGTCACCGTCGTTTCCGCCCAAAGGACAAGGCGGCCCCCGCGAGGAAGCTGATGGCGAAGGCGGCGAGGATGGCGAGGTCGGCCGCAACCTCCTGGAACCCGAATCCGTAGTTGATGATACCGCGCAGGGCACGCACCGCGTACGTGAGCGGCACCACCTGCGCGAAGGGGCGGAAGAACGCGGGCAGGGATTCGAGGGGCGCGAAGACGCCGGCGAGGAATAGTGCCGGGAACGCGACGAGGAACACGCTCTGCGTGGCCTGTTGTTCATTCCGGGCGATCCCGGAGAGGAGGATGCCGAGGCCGAGGGCGCTGAAGCCGACGAGGGTGGCAGCCGCGAGGGCGAGGAGGACACTGCCTGCTATTGTGACTCCGAAGAGGAGGACGGCGATGAGGAGGACGCTCGCTGCCTGCGCGAGGCTGAAGAGGCCGTACGCGAGGGCGTACCCGAAAACGACTTCGCTGCGTTTGGCGGGGCTTGCGAGGACGCGGTCGATGGTGCCGATCGTCCGCTCCTTCACGACGGCGACGACGGTGAGCATGGTGCCGAGCATGAAGATGGCGTACGCGGCGACGCCGGGTGTGAGGAATTCGAGGCTGCTCGCTTCCTCGCCGCCGAAGATGGGGCGTTCGTCGAGGGCGAAGGATCCGGAGGTGTCGAACTCGTCTTCGAGGGTCTTGTCGAGGGCGTCGAGGATCTCTTCGAGGACGGCGCCCGTGATCTGCGGGTTCGTGTTGTCTTCGAAGATGATGACGTACGCGGTGTCTGCGCCGGGGGTGCCGAGGCTCCGCATGTTGCCGCTGAAGTTCATGGGGAACACGATGCCGACGTTCGCGGTCTGGGCGCGGACGGCGCGTTCGACTTCGGTTTCGGTTTCGTACACGATGAATCGGATGACGCTCGCGTCCACGTTGGCGAGGACGTCGCTTGCGAGGGTGCCGCGGTCGAGGTTTGCGAGGGCGACCTTGGCGTCGGTGACGTCGCCGCCGAATGCGTATCCGAAGATGCCCATGATGAGGATGGGTTGCATGAGGACGACGGCGATGCTGCGGCGGTCGCGTCCGAGTTGCCGGAGGACGCGTTTGGCGACGACGAGGGTGCGGTCAGCCCGCAAGGTCGGCCTCCTCGAGGGCGTGGAGGAACGCTTCTTCGAGACTGTCGGTGCCGGCTTCCCCGAGGAGGTTCGAGGGCGTGTCCTCCTTGAGGAGTCGGCCTTTCCAGAGGAAGCCGACGCGGTCGCAGCGGCGGGCCTCTTCGAGGTGGTGGGTGGTGATGAGGATGGCGGCTCCGCGGCGTGCGCGTGTGCGGAAGCTGTCCCAGAACTCGTTGCGGAGGACGGGGTCGACGCCGACGGTGGGTTCGTCGAGGAAGAGGATGCGGGGGTCGTGGAGGAGGGTGGCGGCGAGGCTGACGCGTCGGCGCATGCCGCCGGAGAGGACTTCGACCACCCGATCGCGGGAATCCCAGAGGTCCACGAGTTCGAGGATTTCGCGGATGCGCTTGCGGGTGACGCCGCCGTAGAGGCCGGCGAAGAATTCGAGGTTTTCGAGGATGGAGAGGTCCGTGTAGAGTGCTTCATCCTGCGGCATGTAGCCCACGTCGTGGGCGTGGGTTTCGGGGGGGCCGCCGAGGATGGTGGCGGTGCCGTGTGTGGGGTCGTCGAGGCCGACGAGGATGCGGATGAGGGTGGTCTTGCCGGAGCCGTTGGGGCCGACGAGTCCGTACAGGACGCCGGTGGGGATGGTGAGGTCGAGGCCGTCGAGGGCCCTGACGTCCCCGAAGGTTCGGACAACGCGGTGGGCCTCGATGCCGGCGTGGCCGACCTTGGTCTGACTGGAGGGGGCCGCCGCCATCGGAGGCTGGGGCCCGGGGAGGTGCTTGTGTCTTGTGTGTGCGGCTGGGGTCTGGCGTGACCGTGGGCTTGCTGGCGG
>JBFILE010000577.1:0-2156 GCA_041599855.1 Thermoplasmatota archaeon | reverse complement strand
GGGTGCAGGTCGCGCCGGAGGCGCGCCGGGGGTGGGCTGGTGGGGGCCCCAACTGTCTCACCCACCCCTCGCGACCCGCGCAAACCCGTTACGTTGGCCCCCCCGGGCGGAAACCGGGCCTCACCGGCGCGCATGTGGTCGGCGGCTTGCACGGGCTCGGCGGCGAGAACCGGCCCCCTCACCCCCCCCCCGCAACCGAGTGGGCGGCCCCGGGCGAACGAATTCCACCTTCGAGGTGGCGTCCATGGGACGGCCCCCGCCATCCACGTCCGCTCGCGAAGTCGCACCTATTGCCGGCGCTGCTTGCCGTACATGTGCCCGAGGAATGCGCCGAGGACGGAGCAGGCCATGAGGACGGCGGGCCCCGATGCGGGCGCCGAATCCGCGCCGGCCGCATCCACACTGGAGTCGTAGCGCAGGGGCTGCCCGGGCAGCTCGACGGCCCAGCGTGCCACGGACCGGGCGGCGTCCGCCCACGGCTGCCCCTCGGCTTCGAGGAGGTATGTGATCGCGACTTCGCCCGGTCGCCACCGCCCGTCGCAGGTGACCGAGTAGACGAGGGCCTCGGATTGATCCGGGAGGAGGTGCAGGGTGTGGGCCTGGTTGTCGGTGACGTAGCACCCGTGGGGAGCCGTCATCGAGACCACGTCCACACGCGCCGGCGCATTCGCCTCGCTTCGCAGGAGGCTCACGTGGAATCCGGCGGTTCCGCCGGAGCGGCTCATGACGATCGGCCCCTCGGAGGCCCGGATGTGCATGCCGGGTCGCCAATGGACGGCGAGCGCGTGCGCAGCTTCCGCATCCACCGTCCCCGCTGCGACGCCCACACCCCGCGTCCATGCGTGGAGCCGGAGTTCGTGGTCCCGGAAGGCGAGGACCGACCGCGACGGGGTGAGCGTGACGTTCCCGTGGACCACGAAGGTGTCGCCATCCGTGGGCCCCACGGCGATGGTGTGGCGCTCGGGATTCGTCACGATCCCCCAGTTCGCGTGCCACGTTCCGGCGTCCGTGGCAACGCGGACGGTCATGCGGTTCGTGGGCATGGTTCCGCGGCGCACCGTGATCTCGTACGGGATGACGGTGTCGTTGTCGGGCTCGATGATGGTGGGCGGATCCACCCACCGGATGGAGATCGCGGGATCGGTGAACGCCGCGATCGCCGGCGGCATGTCGGATCCCGGATCCAGTGCCGCGGCTACAGGCGTGATGGCGGCAGCGATGAGCACGACGAGGATCACGGCGGGGGACATGAGGGGGCTCCGGTGGCGTTCACGGGGTTCGTCGACGGAGCACGGCTGCGAGGGCGAGGATGAGGGCGGGTGCACCGATGGCGGGAACCGTGTTCATCGGCGGGGTCGCGGAGGCAACCTGAATGTCCGGGTCGGGTCCAATGACCCATTCCAAGCTCGTGGTGGTGCCTTCCTGGCTCGTGTCGTATCCGAACACGGGCGTGAATGCGCCGATGGCGACTCCTCGTGCCGCGCCTTCACGGCAGCGCACACTGAGTTGGAGGTTCATGGTTTGCCCGATGGCGATGACGGCGTCGTTCGTGTTGACGGCGGTGACGAGGCATCCGTCCGGCGCGCGGAAGGGCGCGGTGCGGATGCGCGCGGGTGCGTTGCCGTCGTTCGTGACGCTCGCGCCGTCCCACGTGACAATCGTTCCCGCCGGGATGGGTCCGGGATCGCCAAGATGCGTGATCGACACGCGGGGGTCCCATCCTGCGGCTGCGGGGAAGAGGGCTTTTCCCTTGGACCCGATGACGATGGGGTGACCGTCTGCGGTGGCCACGAGTTTGAGGATGGCGGCTTCCGCGGCGCGCACGGTTTCGTCCGCGCGCAGGATGACTTCGCCCATGAAGGTGTAGGTGTCGGAGGTGGTGGTCGGCTGGTTCACGAGGAGGGTGTGGACGGCGGGTTCCACGTCCATGGACCATCCGGACCAGGCGGGATCCACGGCCGCGAGGCGGATGTCCATCGTCCCGGCCATGCCGACGATGAGGGGCATCCGGATGTCGACGGCGTATGTGCGCCGGATTTCCTCGCCGCCCGTGGGGATGGGTTCCTCGGTGAATTCCACTGTGACCTCGGTCGTGGAATGGAACCCGGTCTGGGCCGTTGTCGAGGGAACAAGGAGGGTCGCCGCGAAGAGGGCGC
>JBFILE010000576.1:0-2202 GCA_041599855.1 Thermoplasmatota archaeon | reverse complement strand
GGTGGGGTGGGGTGGGGTGCCTCCAAACCACGCGCGAGCCGCCGCCATTCATCGCGCCCATCGCGCCTTGGCGCACGTCCAGACCCGCCCCCTCAAGGGATCCAGGTGCCCGTGTACAGCAGCGCGAACACGAGATTCACCGCGAGGAATGTCAAACTGCACAGGATGATGCCGCGCATGACATCGCCGGGTGTGCGGGCGCGTCCGATGAACACGTGGTACTCCCATAGGAGGACGGGCGTGAAGATGATGAGGATCGGGAGCATGGCGCGGGGGATGATCCATCCCGCCCACGACAATCCCACGGCGCCCGCGTTCGCAGCAATCCATGCCCACCAGCCGATTCGATACGCTCGTTCCGGCCCGAGGTGGGTGGCGAGGGTAAGGTACCCGGCGGCCCGGTCCGCGTCATGGTCGATGAGGGTGGTCGGGACGTAGACGGCGGCACCGACGAGGAGGCCCTGCGGGAGGAACACCCACGGCGCGCCAGCGAGGGGGGCGTACACGGCCCATCCGGCAAGGAATGACAGCACGCCGACGCCGACCGCGTTCACGAGAACGTCCATCCCGGGCCTCGTCTTGAGGCGCAAGGGAGGCACGCTGTACACCCACGCGAGCACGAGGCATCCCGCCGTCAGCAGGAGGAAGGAGGGTCCGACGGGCCATGCGAGACCGAGGGCGAGCGCCGCCGCCACGTAGGCGCTCACGTGGGCGAATCCGCGGGACACGAGTCCTTGGACCAGGGGGCTCCGGGCCTTGCGCGGATTCAGCCGGTCCCCCGGGAGGTCGTGGACGTCGTTGATGAGGAGCGTGGCGGCCCAGAGGAGGGGCCCCATGACGAGGGC
Organism: Thermoplasmatota archaeon; assembly: GCA_041599855.1. GTDB lineage: Archaea > Thermoplasmatota > SW-10-69-26 > JACQPN01 > JAJPHT01 > JBFILE01. Next base: position 1,357 of record JBFILE010000576.1, on the reverse strand, counting down.
GGCGGCAAGGAGCGGCCAATGCTGCTCCAACCACACAAGGAGGGTCACCACGAATTCCTCGGTGGTGGCTCCGTCGCGGGTGGCGCGCGCCCAGAACCCCACCCAGAGGTCGAGGCCGGGAACCAGTTCGCGGGTGGCGAGGAGGACGCCCACGTACATGGGGAGGATGCTCACCATCCACGTTTCGGGCCGGCTGAGTCGCCACAGGTGAATGGCGGTTTGGGCAAGGGGTGACGCACCGCGGGACGGTGACCCGGCAGACGCTGCGGAACGGGGGGCCATGTCGACGGGCGGTGCGGCGGACACGGCGCCTCGACGGTGCCGGTTGCCATGAGGGTTTTCAAAAGGAACGGGTCCGCAACCCGGGAACGCTCACGCTCAGGGAAAAGGAGTGCAGGGTGGCGGATTCGAACCGCCGAACGCCTTCGCGAATAGACCCTGAATCTATCGCCGTTGGCCAGGCTTGGCAAACCCTGCGACAATGAGGTCCCGTCAGGGCGGGAAAGCGGGATACCCGATGACCCGATTTAAACGTACCGGGGCGTGCAGGGAGCCCCCGATCCGCGGGTCCGACGGCATCCGTCAGGGCCCCGTTCGACGGCCATCATGGCCGGGAATCGGCCATCATCTCGCCCACATGGTGCTCGAGATCCTTCGTGATGAAGCGACGCACGACGTCCTCCGCAAGTGGGCCCAATTCGTCAAGGGCCGGCGCCGGTATCTCCATGACGCGGGTGATGCGCGTCTCGTTCCCCGTGCTTCCCGGCTCGAAGTACCATCGGGAATCGTATTCGTGGGGCCGGGTTCCATGTTCCCGGATGGTGCGTGCCCCGGCCTCGATGTCGACCTCGTGGCGGACGAGGGGAACGTGGGCACCGAACGGCAGGGGCAGGTCTTCCTCAAGGACGATGTGGGTGCCGGTCTTCTCGAGGATGCGCCGGCGGCTCGTACCCAGGCCGTGGGTGACGTTCTGCTCGTCTCCGGCTTCGCCGTAATCGGTCCACCAGGCCCACGCCTCATCGACCGGGATGCGGGCCACGGTCGACGCCTCGATTCGCATGCTGGGGAGGAATTCGTCATCCCGTGTGAAGGCTACGGCTTGACCCCTCCCCACCCCGGTAGGGCCAATTTAAGGAGAATCGTCCTCCCAGGCGTCGCCTCCGGGGGAGGACGATCCGGGAGGAATGAGGGGTGGGGTGCAGGTCGACATGACGTGGGCAAGCCCACGTCGGTGTCCTCGGATCCGCTTCGCGGATCCTGCGGCGTCCCGACGTGGCAAAAGCCACGTCTCGGTCCTCGGATCCGCTACGCGGCTCCTGCGGCGTCCCGACGTGGCAAAAGCCACGTCTCGGTCCTC
>JBFILE010000575.1:0-2205 GCA_041599855.1 Thermoplasmatota archaeon | reverse complement strand
CGACGACGGACGACTGACGACGGACGACGGACGACGGCCTCCCGCCCCCGCATACCGACCAGGGGCCCGCGAAGCCTTATGACAAAGCGGACCGTCGCTCGCCCCATGGACGAGGACGACGGCGGCGACGACACCACCTACGCAATCCGCACGCGCGGGCTCACCCGCATCTTCGGCGAACACAAAGCCGTCGACAGCGTCAACCTCGACGTGAAACGCGGCGAAATATTCGGCCTCCTCGGCCCCAACGGCGCCGGCAAGACCACCACCATCAACATGCTCACCACCCTGCTCTCCCCCACCAGCGGCGAAGGCATCGTGAACGGCTACAACGTCGCCAAGAACCCCGGCCACGTCCGCCAAAGCGTCGGCATGGTCTTCCAGGAACCCTCCATCGACACCCTCCTCACCGCCCGCGAAAACCTCGCCCTCCACGGACGACTCTACGGCGTCTCCTCCGCCGACCTCAAAATCCGCGTCACCGAACTCCTCGAACTCGTGCAACTCACAAAACGAGCCGACGACCGCACCCGCACCTACTCCGGAGGAATGAAACGCCGCCTCGAAATCGCCCGCGGCCTCCTCCACCGCCCCGTCGTCCTCTTCCTCGACGAACCCACCCTCGGCCTCGACCCCCAGGCGCGTGAGCACATCTGGGAACACATCCGCAGCCTCCGCGACGACTACGGCACCACCGTCCTCCTCACCACCCACTACATGGAGGAAGCCGACCAGCTCTGCGACCGCATCGCCATCATCGACCACGGAAAGATCGTCGCCCTCGACACCCCCGCGAACCTCAAGGCCCGCCTCGGCGGCGACGTCGTCAAACTCCGCATCCCCAAACCCGACGCGAAAGCCTTCGAAGCCCTCGACTTCGTCGACCACGTCGAAATCAACGGCAGCGACGTCCTCCTCACCGTCAAGGACGCCCCCTCCCACCTCGCCCGCCTCATCCAGACCGCCGGCGAAGTCGAAGCCGTCGAAGTCCGACGCCCCACCCTCGAAGACGTCTTCATCAGCCTCACCGGCCACGACCTCCGCGACGAAAGCGGCACCGGAGAAGGATTCGCAGACCAAGCATTCCGCTACATGCAAGGAGGCAACGACCGATGAGCCCGAACCCGACGACGCCGACGCCGACGCCCACCCCGACACCGACCCCGAACGTGACCGGAACTTCCGGCGCCCGAACCCCCGCCAGCCGCGCCGCACCCCCCATGCGCCACGCCGCAACCGGCAGCCTCCAACGCGAACTCACCGCACTCTACGGAATATGGCTCCGCGAATTCAAGGTCTTCCAACGGGAAACCAGCCGCGTCATCAGCTCCATGGCCACCCCCATCCTCTGGATCCTCATCGTCGGAACCGGATTCGGCGCCACCACGGAATTCACAGACCCCAAGTACGCAGCCTTCGACTACCGGGAATTCATGTTCCCCGGCATCATCGCCATGAGCATCCTCTTCGGCACCGTGTTCTACGGCCTCTACATCGTCTGGGACCGGAAACTCGACGTCCTCAAAGCCGTCCTCGCCGCCCCCGTCAGCCGCATCACCATTTTCTTCGGAAAAGTCCTCGGAGGATCCACGGAAGCCATCATCCAGAGCGTCATCCTCCTGGGAATCGGGTTGATGTTCTTCGGGACCGGCATCCTCGAAAGCATCGCAGCCCTCGGCGTCGCCATGCTCCTCGCCATCGCATTCGTGAGCGTCGGACTCTTCATCGGATCCTTCTTCGAATCCCTCGAAGGGTTCCAAGTGGTCGTGAGCTTCCTCATCTTCCCCCTGTTCTTCCTGAGCGGGGCGCTCTTCCCCGTGAGCGGGCTCCCCGGGTGGCTGCAGGCGATGACGCTCCTCAACCCGGTGACGTACGCGGTGGACGCGTTGCGGGGGCTCCTCCTCGGGCCCCACCAGTTCGCGTACTACGTGAGCGTGCCTGTACTCGCCGGATTCGCGGTCGGGATGGTGCTCATGGGGGCGTGGAGCTTCCGGCGGATGAAGTAGGACGGAGTGAACGCCTCAGCCGGCGCCCAGCTGCTGGAGTCGAGCGCGAATCGCGAGGGCCGGGGGTGTTGGCCGCCGAGGACAGGGACCAGGGAGCGCAGCGAATTGGTCGGCTCCGCCTCCCCCCGATGACCCCTCGCGCCCGAGGCGCGCCGCCATCGGGCGCACGCATCCCCGCGCGTTGTTCTCGCTCTCTCAT
>JBFILE010000574.1:0-2207 GCA_041599855.1 Thermoplasmatota archaeon | reverse complement strand
TCGGGGGAATCTTCGACGGGTCGTGGGTTCCGCGGTGGGTGGCTGGGGTGCGGGTTGATGTGCGGGGCTCGTGCGGGGTACCGGCACGGGCTGGACGGGCTGCGGTGCGTGCTTGGCACCTGCGCGCGGGGAGCCTATGCGGGGGGGTGTCGATTCGGCCGCCTCGGGGGAGGAATGGTCGGATCCTGCGCGGGGCCGCGGGGAGGGTCGTGTCGGCATGACGCGTGTCCAGCCCGCGGATGCGGATTCGTCCGTTGTTCCTGCGGACGGATCCACGGGTTTCGCGGCGGGACCTCGCAGGCCAGCGCCGGCGGACCCGGGGACCTGCGCCTCGGTGGTGGTGGGGGCGGACCGGCCGGCGACGGCGGGGGGTTCGGGAAGGGGTGCGGCAGCGTCCTCCGGTCGATCCGCGGCACGCGCAGGCGGCGGCGCGTCCACCGGTGCCTCCGACGGTTCCGCGACTGCCGATGCGTCGCGGTCCACCCCGTCACCGCGGCTCGCGCCGCCGTCGGCCCCCGGTTCGGGAGCACCTTCCGCCGGGAACCGGGCACTCCCGAGCACGTCCACGGATTCCCCGCCGTGGCGCGTTTCCCGTGGCCGCACACTGACCATGAGGGGGAGGCTGAACCGGGGGTGGCTGACGAGTGCGACGCCGACGGGCAGCCGCTGCAGTTCATCCTCCACGTCCCGGGTCAGGCCTTCGACGCTGGATCCGAGTGCCTTCAGGTCCTGCGGGTTCGTGACCTTCAGCATGACCTGCGTGTTGCATTGGCTGAGGACGTTCTTGTCCACCTTCGCGGGCCGTTGGGAGACGACCATGAGGCCGAAGCCGAACTTGCGGCCTTCGCTTGCGACGGTGCGCAGGATGTCGCCGGAGAGGGCGTTGTGGAGGCCGCGTTCGGGGCAGAAGTTGTGGGCTTCCTCGACGACGAGGATGAATGGGGGGATGCGGTCGATCTTGCGCGCTTCGAAGAGTTTCGAGGTGAGTTGGGCGACGACGACCTCCTGCACGTCGGGGGCAACGCCCTTGAGGTTGATGACGGTGACCTTGTTGCGGTGGACGAGCGCTTCCATGGCGGTTCCCCCCGTGTGGTCGCCGGAGGAATAGAGGCCAAGCCCATCGAGGTATTCAAGGGCGGTGAGGAGGTTCCATTTGCTCGTGGATTGGCTCTTCTTCACGTCTGCGATGACGTCTGCGATGACGTAGGGTTCGCCCTTTTCGGCGAGGCCGCGGGTGACCTGGTGGAGGATGCCCATCTGGGCGTTCGTGATCTTCGATCCGAGGGCGTCTGCGATCTCCTGGGCGGGGAGGTTCACGCCGCGGAGCCGCAGGGGGACGGCACCGGGGACGTGTTCGGGGGCGGGGCTCATCTCGATGACGTGTTCGGCGAAGCCGCGGGGGCGGATGCCGTACTCCTGCATGGCGCGGGCGTCCTGTTTCGCGGTGTTGGGGGATGCGAGGCTCCCGTGTTCGCCGTGGGGGTCGATGATGACGATGGGGATGCCGCGCTTGATGATCTCCTCCATGAGGACGCCGACGACGTAGCTTTTCCCGGACCCGGTCTTCGCAAGGACGCTCACGTGTTTCTGGACGAGGAGGTTGAGGTCGAGGTGGACGGGGAGCCGGTACCCGCGGAGGTGACCGATGTAGGCGCCGTCGCCGCCGGTGCCGCCGAGGCCGAAGACCTCGGCCACGAGTTCGGCTTCGGCGCGGTACGCGAATGCGCCGGAGGCGAGGGGGACGCGGGGGGCGACGAGGTGGCCGGCACGGTCGCGGTAGCCGACGACGCGGGCTTCCGCAAGGAGCCGGGTCTCGTGGACGTGGAGTTCCCCCTGCGCCATGCGGGTGGCATCCTCGACGCCGAGGGTGCTTTCGCGGGTGATGTCGGCGACCTGGGCGAGGACCCATCCTTCGCCGGGGAGGTCGACTTTCACGTAGTCGAGGCGTTGGACGCCGTGGTCGCTGAGGGCGAGTTTGAACCCGCTTGTGCCCACGTTCCCGAAAATGACGCCGACGGCTCCCTCTTCCGGCTCGTTCGTGTGGATCGCGTGGCCCGGCAGGGTGGAAGGGTGGATTCGGCTTGCCATTCGATTCATGGGTGGACGCCCCGGGGGATATCCTGTCACGTCGAATGGTCGGCATGTGGCGGCGCGCAGTCGGAGGGGGTTTGGCGAAGGTTGGTATGCGATGGGCGGCCACCGGACGG
>JBFILE010000573.1:0-2207 GCA_041599855.1 Thermoplasmatota archaeon | reverse complement strand
GTCGTGCACCAGAACTGGGTCGCGTAGTTCACCTTGGACGGATCCGGGTCCGTCATCTGCCGCCACGGGGACCCGTCGAAGGACCGGTCCGCATACGTCTTTCCGCCGTCCTTCGTCACGTACACGCCGTCCCACACGCACTCGCCCGCGTCCGGCGGGTAGTAGTCCTTCGCGCCGCCCACGATGTTCCGGGGGTCGACAGGGTTCACGGCGATCGTGACCTCATTCCCCTGACGCTCCGGGGTCGGCGTCATGTTGAAGTTGCAGACGGGCTCGCCGTCATCCCCCGTGAAGCAATGGAGTTCCGGCATCGGGAGGGACGCGTTCACGTGGGCCATCGGGAGCCGGGATGGGTCGAGGGTCGGGGGCTGCGAGTCGGCATCGGCAGCGGGGGATTCGCCGGGGTCGACACAGCCGGCGAACGCGGCCGCGACCACGGCGAACGCGATGAGGAGGGTGCGGGGCATCATGAGGGCCGGTCGAGGTCCCGTGGACCTTCTAAGGGTTTTGGCGGTGGGCATGACCAGAGGACGCCGGCTACGGCTTACCGGGGGCGCGCGGGCCCCCAGCACCCGCTCCCCCACCCAAATCCTCAAATACTCCCCCCCACGTCGCCGATTCCTCGGAAATGTGGGGCAACCTTGTCGCCGCCTCCGTCCGCCTTGTCGGCCGGACCGCGACCTCACGCCCTGAATCCGGAAAGCGGGATGTTGGAATCCCGTGGGTCGGTGAACCCTCATGGTTACGAGTCTATACAGTGCACTCCGGGAACAGTGGAAGAACGCGAAGGGCAAGGAGCACCTCGAAGCCCGCCAGCGCCGCCTCGCCACGTGGCGCCGCGAACCTGTTGTCTTCCGCGTCGAGCGCCCCACGCGCCTTGACCGCGCCCGCGGCCTCGGCTACAAGGCCAAGCAAGGCTACATCGTCGCCCGCACCCGCGTCCGACGTGGGAGCCTGCGCAAGGTCCGCCCCCGCGGCGGCCGTGTCCCGACTGCAATGGGTGTCAAGAAGATCACCGCGTCGAAGAGCATCCAGCGCATCGGCGAAGAGCGCGTCCAGAAGCGCTACCCGAACCTGGAAGTCCTCAACTCCTACTGGGTCGGCGAGGATGGGAAACACAAGTACTACGAGGTCATCCTCGTGGACCCCCACCACCCGGTGATCAAGAGCGACCCCAAGATCAACTGGATCGCCCACCCCGGGAACACGAACCGTGTCTACCGTGGCAAGACCAGCGCGGGCCGCAAGGGTCGCGGTCTGCACAAGAAGGGCAAGGGTACGGAGAAGAACCGCCCCTCGCTCCGCGCGAACAACAACAAGCGCCAGTGAGCCCATTCCTCGATGCCGGTCACCACCGGGCGCGTGCATGATGCGCGCGTCCCGGTGCGCCGGCATTCGACATCAAGCGCCCCTCCATGCCATCCGGCAGGGACGCGGGCCCTGCCGCGGCCGCTTCGGCCGCGCGCATTTTCCATTTCCTTTCTTTGCCGTCTTGCGCCGCGCATCTGGATCCTTGCTCGTCCCCGGGCGCACGCCCCGCCGATCCGTCGCGGCCCATACACAAATGCTCTTCACGGGAAACGGACCTCATGGCGCTCGTTGAGCCCGCCCCCCACCGAGGACATGTACCGCGAGCATATCCTTGAGCACTACCGGAATCCGCGGAATTTCGGGGAACTCGATCCCGCGGACCTGGACTACGTGGAGGAGAACCCGCTCTGCGGGGACGAAATCCGGATCACGGGAACGGTGGACGGTGACACGTTGAGCGACATCCGGTTCCAAGGGCGCGGCTGTGCCATCAGCCAAGCTGCCGCAAGCCTCCTCACGGAGCGCGTGAAAGGGACGCCGCTCGCGGACGTTCGCGCCCTCGGTCGGGATGAAGTCGTCGCCATGCTCGGGGTCCCCGTGTCCCCGGTGCGACTGAAGTGCGCGGTCCTCGCCCACGCGGCCCTCACGAAGGCGCTCGCCGCGCGGGATGCGAAGGCTGCGGGCGAATAGGGATTCCTCGACGGCAGGATCCCCGCTCAGGTGCGACGCGAACCCCCTCGCCCCGACGGACGCCGGTCTTGCCGCTTTACGGCGACGCCCACCGGCAGGCCCGCGAGGGTGGACTGCGACGGCCCGCACGGTCCACGACGACAGCCATCCCGTCTACGCCCGTCGTGTCTCCGCGCTCTCCGTGCCCTCCGTGTTGATGGATTGTC
>JBFILE010000572.1:0-2211 GCA_041599855.1 Thermoplasmatota archaeon | reverse complement strand
TGCCGGCGAGCCGAAGGAGGAACAGCCCGGGGAGACCGAACTGCACGTCCACGCTCCGGAGGCGTGCGATCACGAGTCCGTCACACCGCCAAGCGCGACGGGGAGTCGGGCCGGCGGCCGTGTCGTGGGTCGGTGCGTCGGAATGGAATCCGGATGAAAGAAAAGGAACCGGGGCCCCATCGAGGGATTGAGGGACTCCGGTGTCGTTGGATTGCCGGATCACCGGATGGCGCGCGGGGGAAGGGGGATTTCCGAGTCCCCGCGCGCGCCGATCCGATGATCGCGTGCTGGCCCTACACCCGCCGTCGGCGGGCGAAGGCCGCGAGGGTCCCGATGGCGATGATGGCGAAGACGCCGGGCGCCGGCGTCTCCTCCTCCTTCGGGAACTCCTTGGCGGCAACGGTCTTGCCGTCGTTCTTCGATCCGCGGAAGTTCTCCGCCTCCACGCCCGCCTTGGACGCGTATTCCTCATTCTTGGGACCGCCTGCGGCCACATCCTCGAGCGTGTAGGTGAAATTCACCATCTTCCGGGCGCGTGATTCGCCGGAGAGGTACTCGACGATGAGGGTCAGGGGGTAATCCCCGGGGTTCAGCGACGAATCGGCGCTGATGGTGACGGACCCGGCGAGTTCCTCGTTCGGAGCCATCATCACGTGGTTCGGACTGAGCTTGCCGTTGAGACCTGAAGCGACCGGACGATCACCGGCGGCACGCAGGTACACGTCGCCGTGGAGGTACTCGTTGTTCTTCATCACGTAGGTGACGTTGAACACGGCGGTACCGTTCGCATCGGCGACCTTCCGGGTCTTGTCCATGCGGAGTTCGAACTCGGGGGTACCGATCGACACACGCCCACCGATCGTGGGGTCGCCGATGTGGACCACCTTCTCGGCGATGTTGCCCCACTTGTCGGTGACGCGGACCTTCACGATGTCCTCGTCCTTGACCTTCCCGCTCCATGTGAAGCGGGGACCCCAGACACGGCTTTGCACCTGGGATTCGCACTGGGCGCTCGGCGCCGTGCCGGGCGGGCAAAGGTCAGGGATGACATCGTCGTCCCTCGGGATCCCTTCGACCTCATCGAGCTTGATGGGGACGTTGTTGATCCACGCCTTGATCTCCGCGATGGGTTCGGCGATCTCGATGAAGAGGCCGGATTCGCCGTCGGGGAGGTCCCCGTCTCCGGGGAGGATCATGGGCCACGGCTGGGTGAAGTCGGACACGGGCCACGGCGCCTGACTGTGCAGGCGTCCGCCGTTCTCGACCTTCGCGTGGGTGAAGTAGCGGACGAGTTCATTCCCGTTCGCGTCGTACGCACTCACGGCCGCCGCGTAGTCGCCATCGCCCACGTTGTACGTGTTGATGGGAACGAAGAAGCCGTCCGCCCACGAGTTGTCGGAGCGGTAGTTCTTGATGTAGGCACCCGTGATCCATTCCGGCGTGCCGCAATCCTGGATCTCGCCGGGAATCTCCTTGCCGAACGAGAAGGTGAACTTCTCGATCTCAAGCGCTCGTTCACCGCGCGCCTGGAACTGGATGAAGAAGGTGCCGGACGCGTGGACCCAGCCATCGGGCTGGATCTGGAGGTCGGGGTTCAGGAACACGAGAGCGATGTCCTCGGACCCGCAACGGTACCAGCCGCCTTCCGCTTTGGTGGGGGGCGTACCCTGCGCGGCAGCGGACCCGGCGAGGACGATGAGCAATCCCACGGCAACCGCCGCGAATACGAGTGCGATTCCGAGGGTCCGGGTTGGTGTGTGACGTACTGGTGCTCGCATGTGAGCCTCCTCCTGTCTGGCGCCAATGCGGCGGCGGCTCATAGATATTGCCTCCTGCACATGCATTGACCAGGGCCGCGACGTGGGCCCCCACGCTCTTAAACGTAACGGGCCTAACGGGCAAGCGCGGCCGGCAGATTGCCGATTTGACGGGGCAATGAGAGGGGGGCGGGACGATTGCGGCGTCCGTCCGTACACGGTGGTGGTGGTGGTGGTGGTGGTGGTCGTGCCTGAGACCGGAGTCTCGGGCGACGGCCGAGCCGTGGGGCGGTGGCCGAGCCATCGGGCTGTGGTCGTGGCGGTGGCTTGGCCCGGGCAGTGATCGCGGCGAGGCAGTGATCGCGCAGTGATCGCGGCGGCTGTGGTCGTACCCGTGGAGTCGCATCGTCCGGGATGGGGCAGTGGCGTGGAATCCACAGGGGCCGGGCCGCCG
>JBFILE010000571.1:0-2212 GCA_041599855.1 Thermoplasmatota archaeon | reverse complement strand
TCACTCGTCCGCGCCGGCGCCGGCGGATGCTCAAGCCCGACCGCCGCCAGGACGCCCTGCTCCGCGAACAGGCTCATCCCGCGGTCCGTCACAGCGACCGCCGTCTCATGGTCCCGGCTCTGGTAATCCACCTGCCCGTCGGGTTCGGGTCCGCACCCGTTCCGGAGGCTGCACCCGTCCGTGAACGTCACGATGAACCGACCTTCGGCATCGGCGACCGCGTCGATGAAGTCCAGCATGTTGCGGCATTGGTAGGGGCCGCCGGTGCCGCCTTCGAGCCACACGCATCCCACCTGAACCGGGTCCTCGTTGGGCGTCACCTGCATGGTGAGGAACGTGGGCGACTCCGTGTCCGCGTCCATGGAATAGGTGGCGTACAGGTGCCACACGGTTCCAGGGACCACATGGCTCGGCGTCGTGCCTGCGTCCTGCGCGTCGCGCGTCCCGAGGTACGCCATGGCGATGCGTCCGTCATCGCCGCTCGCGATCGCCGTGAACACGCTCATCGTGTGATCGGGCGGCGTGACCGGGAACACGTCGCACGTGAGGAACTTGTCCGTGGACCGGAGGAGGTGCGCCCGCTGGTCGTGGTCCCGGTAGAGCATGTACGCGGTCCCGTCGGGCGTGACCGTGATGTCGGCGTCGATCTCGACCTGTCCGATGTCCGGGTTGCATTGCCGGCTCGTCCATGTGAGGCCGTTGTCCTCGGTGACGACCACGGTGAGGGGCCGCCGGCAGCCGCTCCCGAGATTCCCGAGGGGAACGACGACGGTGCCGTCCGGGTACGCGGCGGGGTGTCCGTTGATGCTCGCGCACCCGGGGTCCTGCGGCCGGATCTGCATGTCGTGGGCGAAGGTGGCGCCGCCGTCGTAGCTGGTTGCGCACCATGTGCCGTACTCGATCTTGTTCACGCACAGGTAGAACACGGTGGGCCAAGCGACCCCGGCCGGGCTCACGGGGAGGGTTGCGGGTCCGGGGAGTGCGGTCATGATCTTCTGGTGATCGAGGTAGGGCGTCGCGCACGCCATGGGCCGGTCCGTCCACGTGGCGCCGTCGTCATCGCTCCACGCGAGGTACGTGCAGAGGAGGGCGGGGTGCATGTGGTTCGCGTACGCGCGGCCCGTGACCGGGTCCACCCACGCCATGGGGTCCGCGGTGGAGAACCGGTCCTCGGTGACGGGTGCGTTCGGACTCGCGAGGTTGTGGACGACGTTCCACGTGCGTCCGTGGTCCATGCTCTTCTGCACCTGATCGAGGGTGGTGACGAGGATGCCGCCGTCGCGGGTCACGCCCACGTTCGGTTCTGCGCCGCCGCCCGGCACCATCTGCTGCACAAGGACAGGAAGCGTGTCGGGGGAGTCGAGGAGCGCGTGGCTCGCAAGGAGGTTCCCCTCGGCATCGGTGGCGACGGGGGCGGGCCACGTGAATGCGCCGGCCGGCCGGGTGGACAATGTGTCCAGGGTGATCGTGGGGAGCGGATCGGTCCCGGTGAGGCATCCGGCGAACACGGTGGACACCAGCAGGAGGGCGATGCCGAGGGTGCGGCGGATGGCTCGCGCGTTCGCGACGCTGGCGACGGTTGACGTCCGGCCTGCTTCATGCCTACTCAAGGTTCGGCACCTCCACGGTGGGGCGGCGGCGTAGCCGGATGATCCCGGCCGTCCCCCCGGCACCCCCGCCCCATGCGAGGGCGAAGGCAAGGAACACGGGAAGGATGTCGGCTGCCACGTCGAGGACGCGGGCACTCGTCGGCCGCGCCGCCTCCTCCATCAGGGAATGATAAAGGAATGTCCCCGGGGATTCCCCGGCAACGGCGCCGCGGCCCCGGTAATCCTCGACACTCGGGAACGCCCATTGGACGGCGCCGTCGATGCCGCGGAACCGGAGGATCTGCGGCTCGATGGATCGGACGAACCCGGTGATGTCGCGGGGACCGTCCGTCGTGATGTACGTGTACCGGAACACGGTGCCGACTTCAAGATGCATGTTCACGAGGACATCCTGCCGCGGCGAATCCGGCGAGCCGAGGGCGTGCAGTTTCACATACGGCAAACCGGTCGCGTAGTTCGAAGTGGGGAGCGCCGCGAGGCGGTGGCTCCATTGCGCGGTTCCGGTCCTGCCGTCGTACGTGGTGATCCAGAGGTCGTTCAGGTCCCCGGAGATCAACGCGAAGTCGTCGACGCCGTCACCGCTCGCATCCGGGCTCCTTGTC
>JBFILE010000570.1:0-2212 GCA_041599855.1 Thermoplasmatota archaeon | reverse complement strand
GGCCAACCGGGTCCGGGAATGCCGGTTCCCTTCGGCGGTCGGCCCGGCGGCATGGACGTTGTTGCGGAATCCCGTTCCCTCGTCACCCACGAGGACCATTGTAGTTCGACGGGCCCCGCAATTCGATTCTGGTGCAGGGCTCGGGATGCGGGGGGCGATCCCGGATGTGGATCATCGCCCGCGTTGCTTGAGGATCGCAAACGGGGTCATGACCAGCAGCTTCAGGTCGAGCAGGGGGGACCATTTGTCGATGTACGAGAAATCGAACGCGATGCGTTTCTCGAACGATGGGTCGTTCCGCGAGTTGATCTGCGCGAGACCGGTCATGCCGGGCTTCACATCGAAACTCCGGTAGTAGCGGAAATCATAGTCCACGAATCGCGCAACTTCGTCCGGCGCCAGGGGGCGCGGGCCGACGAGGCTCATGTCGCCGCGGAACACATTCCAGAACTGCGGGATCTCATCGATCGTGAACTTCCGAAGCAATCGCCCCATCCGCGTGATGCGCGGATCCTTCCCTTCGTCGATCTGGAACCACGGCCCCTCGCGATCATTGAGCTGTTTCAACGCGTCGCGGTGGAGGTCGGCGTCGGGGACCATGGTCCGGAACTTGCAGATCTTGAAATGTCGGCCCTTGTACCCCATCCGGGTGCCCCAGTAGAATACCTTTGCGCGGGGGTTCTCGATCTTGATCGCAAGGGCCGCCATACCGAGGATCGGCGCGAACAGCAGCATGCCGAATACGCTGCCACCGATGTCGATGGCACGCTTCACCATGCGCCCCCATCGCGGAACCGGATCCGTGTAGAGGCCCATGAGCATCAGGTTCCCCATGGTCCACGGGGACGGTGCTGCCCCGATCTCCGGATACTGGGGCGGAATCAGGCTGACATCGACGCCCCGGTCGCGGCAGGTCTGCACGACGTTCATGAGAACCTCCGTGCCGACCGACGTGCTGACGAAGACCTCCTCGACGCACAGGCCGTGGAGTGCGGGGGCAAGCTCCTCCGGCGTGGGATGTGCCACGCGGGCAAGGATGTGGCGGGGTTGACGGGTCACGTATTCGACGACGACCTCGCGAAGGGCGTTGGCCCTCGATACGGCGAGGGTCTGCCCGTGCATCCGACCGTCCGGCCGGGAAATCACGTCGGCCCGATCAAGGATCTGCCGCGGGATGTAGGCCAGGCGTTGTTCCCGGTCATCCGACACGAAGCCGACGATCCGTCGACCGTGCGCGGCTTCCGTCACGATCCGGGTCGCCAGGTCCTGGGCCGCTTGATCCACGCCGATGATGAGGACGTTCCGGACGCCCTGCCCCTTGGAGAACAGTCGGCGCTTGTGATGAACCCAGAGAAGCCGCCAGCCGGGAATGAACGCCACCAGGAATGCGAGGTTCAGCATCATGACGGTTCGCGGGATCGTGACCTCCCGAAGGATTGCCACGGTCGCGACAAATGCGAACACGACGCCCACGACGACAAGGCTTGACTTGAGCCACGCGCGAAGCGGGCCCACGACGATGTCTGTGGAATATTGGTGGGCCGCCCATAGTCCGAGGGGAATGAGCAGGATCTCGAATGCGAGGAGCGCTGTGTAGAAATTCCGCCACTCCGACAGGCCCGTGGGTGCTTCCAGGCCGGTTGCGCTCCACAGGGGTTGGGCCGCTGGCGTCGTCCAGATCGCCACGGCACCCACGAGGCTCCCAACGACAAGGGCGATGTCGAACAGGGCGAGGTTGAGCGTCCGGAAGGGGGTTCTGGAACGATTGTCCGGAAGTGATTCGAATCGCGCGGTCCGGGTAACCCGGGCCTGCCGGGATGATCCCTGCGAGATCTGAGGTTCCGCTCGGCTTCGTGTCACGGGCGCCGCCGGTTGCCCCAAGATAGGACGCCTTTTTAAGCCTTATCCTCCTGGCGATTGCCGAAAAACCATGGAACGCCCTCGAGCCATGGCGCCCCGCGGACGCGCCCGGGCGGTCCTGATCGTGCCCGGACTCCACGGCTGCCTTGCGGCGCCGCTTCCGAGACGCGGCCGCGACCCAGCCCTGATCGCGAAAGGTCCGACTGGTCCCCGCGGTCCGCCGCGGCCATCCGGGGTGCGGCCGTGCCTCGGCGACCCGCCGAGGAGAGTCCGCGGCAATCTCCTTGCCCACCCGTCCGTTCGGGGCGAACGCATGGCAGGCGTGCGGTAGCCCGTTCCGGGCGCGACGCTT
>JBFILE010000569.1:0-2228 GCA_041599855.1 Thermoplasmatota archaeon | reverse complement strand
TCGCGGCCGCGGGCGCCGTTGCGACCGGGTAGAACCGGCGGAGCGCGCCCTCCTTGAGGCTTGCGATGTAGTGAAGCCGCTCAAGGGTGCGCAGGTGGTGGACCGTGGTGCCCGCTGCGATGCCCATGAGCTGCCGGAGTTCGGCAAGGGTGATTCCGGGGTCGGATTCGATGGCGGCCAGGACGCGTTCGCGCGTCTCGTGATCGAGGGCTTTCCTGCGGGTGATCCTCGAATAGAGGGAGGCGAAGGGCACGAGCCACCGGGGACTCAGCCGGTTCCCGTTCTCGGTGCGCATGACGCCCGCGCCGAGGACGGCGAGGGCGGCAAGGCCGCTTGCGAAGGCGAAGGGCACTTGGCGGGCTTCGGATGATGCGGCGTCGGTGGCGGTACCGGTGGAGCCCTCTTCGGCCGGGCGTTCGCGCGGAGTCGGTGTCGCCGGTTGCGATGCACCGGCTGATCCGAGACGACCATCATCCTCGCGAGAGGCGGCACGCTCCGGTGAATCATCCACACCGCCTAACGGTACTGGGTCGGGCACGATTGGTGAGACGGGCGAATCGCGATACGCAGCCCAATCGAACGGCACAGCGATCACGCCACCATCAGCCGTCGTCGAGTGCGCCTGCAGGATCACGTACGCGTTCGGCGAACCTACCGGGTCCGGTTGGCCACTGGTGATTACCCGCAGGACGACGTCCGC
This sequence comes from Thermoplasmatota archaeon, assembly GCA_041599855.1. GTDB lineage: Archaea > Thermoplasmatota > SW-10-69-26 > JACQPN01 > JAJPHT01 > JBFILE01. Next base: position 1,528 of record JBFILE010000569.1, on the reverse strand, counting down.
CTCCTGACCCGGGGGGACCGTGACTTCCGCCGGGTCCACAGTGGCGAACTTGCCAATGGAAGTGAGTTCGAAGGTTTGGATGCGGTCGGCGGTATTCTGGACGGTGAACGCATGAGCGACCGAACCGTATGGCTCGTTGACCAACGGCCAGGATGCCTTCAGCCCCAGACGAACGCCTTCGGCGTCGCTCATGATCACGGCGATGGCATTGCGACCCTTGATCAAGTCGCGGGAGTCGATCGCTTGAAATCCGATATGCCCATAGCGGGTTGCGACGGGGTCGTCGATCCGGGGAGCGTGGACCTCGAATGTGAATGTCCGGCTTTCTCCCGGTTCCATCTCGTACGGCAGTCGCTGGGGTGATGTCATCCACCCGTCGGCGAATTCAACGTCGGCCTGAAGGTAGCCGAAGGCGCGGTCCGCAACCTGGTTCGTGACCGTCACGCTGATCGCGCGCGTCGCCTGCGGCTTAACGATGACGATGCCGGGTTCGAAAGTGATTGCCACGGGACCCTGCCCGGTGGAGATGTCGGGCTCGTGCGACCACCGCTGGGACCCGTCATGTTCAGGGCCATCGTACCGCGCCGGCTCGCGGGGAATGGCTTCGAAGACTGCACTCGATCGAGTCAGCATGGCCCGCGACCCATCCGTCATCAACAGGAGGCTATGATTCAGCGCGAAGTCCAGGCGGTTCCATTCGTTCACCGCCACGGTGGTCCGGACCGTGGTTCGCCCCCCGGCCGGAATCTTCATGGGTTGGCCAAGCGGCGGGTCCGAGGTCAGCGACCACGTGTCGGGATGCGGCACCGCTCCGCTCGCATGTGTCCAGTTGTCGAGCATGACGTACATGGGCCAGGGGGATGGATTCTGGACGGTTGTGACCGCGGTTGCGGTTTCCCCGGCATCGACGCCCTGAAGCGACGGGCTTGTCCACGCGTCCAGGAAAACCACGCGCGCAACGAAGTCGAACGCATGCGATTCCGTGTAGGGAGAGTCCGCTTGGCGCACGCGGAATGTGAGGATGTCTTCGCGACTGACGGTCGCCCCATCGTTCGGGCCGACCTGGACAATGATGGGCATGTTCTCCCCCGGCGCAATCGTGAACGGTGTGCGCGGAAAGGTTGCACTCCATGGGGCAGCCCCGAGGTCAAGAACCAGTTCCACCCGCTCCGACGTGCCGCCGTGATTGGTGACCGTCAGGGTGAGGTCGCGGACCTCCGAGGGAGCAAACGGTTGGGCATTCCCCGGTGCACTGATCCGCACCGAACCGGATTGGGCATCGGCAGGGGTAGCAACGATGGCGGTCATCAGGACGAGAGCGGCAACGCCGATGGGCATTGCGCGCCACATGATAGGGTTCACGACATCCCGCGATGGCCCGCCCGGCCATTAGGACATGCGCACGCGAGGTTGACCCGTATTTAGCCCTTCCCGTCCCCCTGCCCCGGAGTGAAGTCGTTTGTCAACCGGATACGAACAGAAAAGGATGCCCTCAGGGACCACAACGTATCCTTGAGCCTTCATGTCC
>JBFILE010000568.1:0-2236 GCA_041599855.1 Thermoplasmatota archaeon | reverse complement strand
CGGGCGCGCTGGTTTCGAGGGTGCTGCCCACCCGGATGAACCCGCCCTCGTCCACGTCCACGCCGGCCGCGTCCAACCCGAGGCCATCGGTGTTGGGGCGGATCCCGGTCGCGGCCACGATGGCGGCGGCGCGCGTGCCGATTCCGCGGTCGTCGAGGACCCGCCAGCCGGCGCCTTCGGGGTCCACCCGCGTGGCCCGCGCACGGTCGCGAACGTCGATGCCATCGGCCCGCAGGGCGTCGGCCAGGGCGGTCCCGAGTTCCGGGTCGAAATGCGGCAGGACCCGTCCGATGAGCGTCACCTTGGTGGACCCGCGCCCCGCGCGATGGAGGATCTGTGCGAACTCGCATCCGAGGGGCCCGGCGCCGATGATGACGATGGAATCCGGCAGCTGGTCCATCGACAGGGCGGTGACGTTCGTCAAGGGTTCCGCATCCGCGAGTCCTTCGATGCCGTCAAGGCAGGTTCGCGCGCCGGTGGCGATGAGGATCCGATCCGCGGTGAGACGGTGCCCTGCCACCTCAACGGTGCGGCGCCCCGTGAACCGGGCGCGCCCTTCGATCAGGGTGACGTTGCCGAGGGCATCCAGCACCTTGGAATAATTCGCGCCGCGCAGGGCTTCCACGAGCACATCCTTCTCCTTGATGAGTGCGCTCCACGGGACGCCGTCGGGGCGCCCGGCTTCCGCACGGAGCCGTTCGAGAAGGAACTTCGTGGGCACACAGCCCACGTTCACGCAGGTGCCGCCGAGGGGCAAGCCGTGTCCGTGTCCGGCCTTGTCCGCCCGGCCGGTTGCGACGGACGCATTCACCATGGTCACGGCGACTCCCGCATCCGCGGCACGCGACGCGGCCGCAAACGCCGCCGCCCCTCCCCCGATGATGAGGAGCCGGGACACCCCTCGCGCCGACGATGCTCCGGCGATTGGACGAATCACGAGGACTGGTACGGAAAGCGGACTTGATGAAGGATCAGTATCATATGGCCCATGTGGTGAAGCGAAGCGTACCGCCCCCGGCAGGCGGCGGAATCGAACGGATCCCGATCATGGGCCGCGAGCGTGCCTGCATGATCCTGGAAGGCGGGCGCGCGTACTGTGTGGACCCCGTCGAGGGGCCTATGCAGCTCTTGGCCCGCAAGTGGGCGCTCTTCGTGATCACCGTCCTCGGGAACGCGCCGTCCACCCGGTTCAACGAAGCGAAGCGCGCGATCCCGGGGATCACGGCACGCGCCCTCTCCGATCGATTGCACGACCTCGTGGATGCGGGCCTTGCGGCCCGGGACGTCGATGCCTCGAGCGCGCCGCCCGCGGTGGCCTACCGCTTGACGGCCAAGGGGCAGACCATGCGGCAGGCCCTCATTCCGCTCATCGAGTGGGCGAGTGAGGAACGCCCGATCTGATCGCCATGGATGGGTGGGTGTCCGGCCCGGCGACGGCCTTGTCCCATCGTGCGGTCGATGGACCGGGTCACTTGTCAGGATCCGTTGTTTTCACAGCGACGTGGCCCTCTTCGCCCCTGGGAGGAAGGATCCGGTAGTAGAGACTCGCTGCGCCGAGTGCGCCCGTCGATGTGCGGGCAAATGCCGGGATGTCGCCGGCATGGCACCACCCCGACTCCTCGTACAGGCGCCGGGCTCCCTGATCGGCAAACGTGTCAAGGAAAAGCGTCGAACGCCCGTGGTCCCGGGCGGCGTCGTCCACTGCGGCCATCAACGCGCGGCCGATCCCACGCCGCCTCGCCGCATGGCTCACCATCACCTTCTGCACCTCGGCCCGGTGACGGCCGTTGGGGGTGTCGGAGAAAACGATCTGGGCCGTGCCGACGACCGTGCCACCGATGCGGGCGGCAATGACGACCCGTTTCCCCCCATCGATGTCCCTTGCAACGTCGGCCCAGAACCCCACGGCCCCGGCGCGATCCAGTGGGCAGAGGAACCCCATGCCTGCGCCCGAGTCGACGGCTTCGATCAGGAGCGCCACGTACGTCTCGCGCTCGCGATGAAGAGTTTCGCGGGTGACGACTTCCATGCCGACGGTGCCCTGCACCCTCGAACCATGCATCCGGAACCGGATGAATCCTTGCGGCGCAATGGCGGATCCCGCGCCGGTTTCCCCGCCCATGTGCGTCGCATCATTCATGTGCCGGCCGCCCGTCCCCGCTTCATCATGACGCCGCCCCCGAAGGTCCCCATCTTCGACAACCACTTCCACTTGGACCCCAAGGGAAAGCTCGTG
>JBFILE010000567.1:0-2241 GCA_041599855.1 Thermoplasmatota archaeon | reverse complement strand
CGACGGATCGGTCGCCATGTTGTCGCGGGGGGCTCCGCCGACGCAGCCCGCGATGGCCACAAGGAGGGCGAGTGCGAGTGCGCGCGGGGCGGGGGTGAAAGGGGTCATGAGAAATCCTCCGTTCGTACAATCAGATGCCACCCGTGACTATAGGACACGGCCACCCGATTCCCTTCGCTGATTCTCACGCATGCGAATCGTCGGTCGCGGGCCTCCACGCGTGCGTGGCAAGGTTCCGGTCTCACAACCTTCATGGGCCGCCGCCCGCTCCCCCCGACCATGGGTGGGCAACAGGACGGGTCGGACGGTTCCGCAGCGGGCCTTGATGATGGTCGGTCATCGTCCCGTGGCGTCGACCAGGACTCCAGTGTCCCGTTCATCACGTGGACCCTTGCCGGCATCATCCTCGCTGTCGCCTACCACGGAACCGGTTTCATCCCCACGGAAGCCTCCATCGCCCCCTTCACCTGGTCCCGCGCGGACCTCGTCGCGGGCGACTGGGGGCGGCTCTTCCTCAGCATGTTCGCCCACGGCGGCATCGTGCACCTTGCGGTGAACCTCATCGCGCTCCTGAGCCTTGGCGCGTATGCCGAACGGCGTCTCGGCCACGGCGTCTTCCTCGTCATCTACCTCGCCGCCGGCATCGGCGGAGGGCTCCTCCACGCCATGGCGTCCCCCATTCCCGGCGTGGGCGCGAGCGGCGCCATCTTCGGACTCATGGGCGTCATGCTCATCCTGAATCCGACGGCGATGCTCGCCATCCTGTTCCTGATTCCCATGCCCGCCGTCATCGCGGTCGCCCTGTACGTGGCCCTCGTCGCCTTCGTGCCGGCGTTCGCGAATGCGGGAAACGTGGCCCACATGGCCCATCTGGGCGGCATGGTCACGGGCGCCGTCTTCGCCGGGGTCACGGAACCGCGGGCCGCCCTGCGGCACATCCCGGGCGTTGCCCTGACCTTCGCGAGTGTCACCGCCATCGTCCTCTGGGCCCTCGCGACCGACTTCCCGGGCCTGTGGGACGCGGTCCTCGCGGAAGAGTACGGGTTCGTGGCGATGGCGTCGTGGCCCCTCCTCGTCTGGGGCGGACTCACGGGCCTTGCCGTGGTCCAGCTGCAGCGGGATCCGCGGTGATGGCCCGACGCGCGCGGCAGGGTTCGGCTCATCCCCATGCCCAGTGCCCGCGCCTCCCCACGATTCCTGCCACGGGTCCTCGGCAACCGGATATCCCCCCAGAACCGGATTGTCGGCAATCCACGATGCGGCGCCCGTCGATTTGATACACCCGGTCCGATTTCGCGCCCCCATGAACGACCTCGGCGGCAAACGCTTCCTCGTCTTCGGCGTCGCAAGCGATACGAGCATCGCGTGGGCCATCGCCCGGGAGCTCGGTGCCCGCGGCGCCACGGTCACCCTCGGCTACCAGAAGCGCTTCCTGAGCCGCGTCATGCAGCTCGTGAAGGAGGCGCCGTTCATCGACGGCTGGCACGAGTGCGACGTGTCCCGCGAGGACTCCGTCGCCCGCTTCTTCGAGGAGACCCAAGGCGACTTCGATGGGGTCGTCCACGCCGTCGCCTATGCGCCGGCAGAGGCCCTCGGGAATCCCGTCATCGACACGACGGAGGAGGACTTCGGAACAGCTCTTGTCGTGTCGAGCTACAGCCTCATCCGCATCATGCGCCACGCAACGCCCCGGCTGAATGCGGGGTCTTCGACGGTGGCGCTCACGTACCTGGGGGCCGACCGGGTCGTCCCCGGCTACCGCATCATGGGCACCGCGAAGGCGGCCCTCGAAAGTCTCGTCCGGGAACTTGCCGCCAGCCTCGGCCCCATGGGTCGCCACCGCGTGAACGCCATCTCCGCGGGGCCCATCCGGACCCTTGCGGCCAGTGGCGTTCCCGGCTTCGACAACATCCTCGACTGGATGCGCATGAACACGCCCCTCCGTGAGAACGTCACCCAGGAGGACGTGGCACGCACCAGTGCGTTCCTCCTTGGGTCGGATGCCTCGGCCATCACCGGCCAGACCCTGTACGTGGACAACGGGTACAGCGTGATGGGGGCGCCTCCGGACATGGACCACGTCCGCGTCACGGCACCGGTGGGGCGACCCCGCGCCCCGCTCTGATCCGGACCCGGTGTTTCCCCCCCGGCGGTGCCAAGTTAACGGAAGTTGCGGGTCGAGGGGTGGGTGGGGTTGTTTGTGGCCCCCGCCCGCCGCCTCGCGCGGCGAGGCGGCGGGTG
>JBFILE010000566.1:0-2242 GCA_041599855.1 Thermoplasmatota archaeon | reverse complement strand
TCGCTGCGAGGGCGTGGGCGGCACCTACCGCTTCCTTCACGCGGGCGTAATCCATGGCCCCGGCTTGCGTCTTCCGGATCTTTTCGGCCGGCACGCGGATCAGGATGTGGACGTCTTCCGGCGGCGGGTCCGCCCGGATCAGGCGCCGCTCCCGGTTGTCCGTGACCGCGATGCCGCCGAACATGCTGGCATGGGAGTCATCGTACGCGCCGGTCACCGTGACCTTCGCGGCGAAGGATGCGTCGATGCCGATGGCGAGGAGGGCCACGTGGCCGAGGGATCCGCCGCCGCGGAGGGCAACCACCGCAGCGTCGGTCGCGAGGGCAATCGCGTTGGCCGCCGCGCTGCTTGATTTCAAGCCGCGGGAGACCGGGATGGTGCTCGTCGTGACGACGCGCGCCCCGAGGTCTCCGGCATCGTGGGCGCGGAGCACCCGCATCACGGTCTCACGGGCGAGGTCCGGGGATTCCCCGCGGTCGCTCGTGATCTCGACCGAGACTCCGGGCTCGGCGAGGAGCGTGACTTCGGCCCGGGTCACAAGGTCCACGGCCATGCTTGCGCCACGGCCCGTGGCGAGGGCGTTCACGATGCTGATGCCGCCGGGCGCCTCGGCACATCCGCGCGCCAAGGTCATGGGGACGCCTCCCGGAGGGCCGCATCAAGAGCCCGCCGCTTGGCGTCCACGGGGGCCGCTTCGCCGGTCCAGAGGGTGAAGGCGCGCGCGCCCTGATGGAGGAGCATGCGTTCGCCGGGAATCGCGGGCGCGCCGGCCGCGGCGGCGGCGCGGATGAGGGGCGACCCGCCGGGGCGGTACACCGCATCGAGGACCGCAAGGCCGGGCCGCAGGACGTGGCGCGAAAGGGGAAGGTCGTCGCCCGCCATGCCGACCGTGGTCGCGTTCACGAGGATGTCGCAGGTTGCCGCGACATCGGCCACGTGGGCCATGTCGGCCACGTTCGCCGCCGTGCCGTCGATCATCGATTCCGCCCGCTTCCGGGTGCGGTTTGCAACGGTCACGGCGGCACCCTCGTCAAGGAGCGCGTGGAGGACGGCCCGGGCTGTCCCGCCCGCGCCGAGGAGGAGGACCCGCGGGGCATCCGCCAACGAGACGCCCGCGTCCCGAAGCGCATCGAGGGCGCCGCCTCCGTCGGTGTTGTGGCCGGTCAGCACGCCGTCGCGGTTCACGATGGTGTTCACGGCGCCCACGCGGCGGGCCGCGTCATCGAGCGCGTCAAGGAGCGGGACGACGGCGACCTTGTGGGGGACGGTCACGTTCGCGCCGAGGACGCCGAGGCCGCGAAGGCCGTGGACGGCGTCGTGGAGGCGTTCCGGCGGGACATCGGCGGCGAGGTAGCGCGCCGGATACGCGGCGGCCCGGAATGCCGCGTTCTGGAATGCGGGGGAGCGGGAATGGGCGACGGGGTGGCCGAGGAGCAGGACAAGCCGGGTCGTGCTGTCGATCCCTTGGGAAAGGCCGGCGTGGGCCTCGCGCGCGGCCGAAAGGGACACCTGCCCGGGAGCGGTCCGCGGCCCGTTCCCCGCATGGACGTACGCGAGGGCGAGGCCGAGGGCGGGCGCCGTGAGGCGGAGCACCGGGTCGTTGACGGCCATGAATGCGGCCCGGATGCCGGCGCGCCGTGCATCACCGGATGCGAGGACGAGGGCTTCCGCATCCTCGGGTTCGCGCAGGGTGACCGCGAACTTGCCGCACCACGCGCCGCGGTCGCGGGCGCTTCGGACATGACCCAAAAGAGCCGCGCGCGATGGCGTGGCCGCGAGGTCGTGGGCCGAGAGGATGACGCGCGCGCCGCGGGGGGCCGCGTGGGCGATGACGCGGTTCGCGTCGGCCGCTGCCGCCTCGACATCCACGTACTCGTACCCGGCATCGATGGCGTCGAGCAGGACCCGGATGCGCCCGGATTCATCCCGCGTCCACGCGCCGCCCTCATCGGGATGCCGGCATGTGGCCAGGATCGGTTGCGGGATGCCGCCGCGGAGGTCGCGGATGATGCCCTCATCCACGTCCGCAAGGGCATCGAGGCGGAGTTCGATGAGGTCGGCATCCACGCCGCGGGCGGCTTCGACCATGTCCCTTGCCGTAGCGGCGGAAACGCTCGCAACAAGGAGCGTTGCCACGGCTCACCGCTCCGTGATGGTCTCGTCGATGGCGGTCCCGAAATGACGGCCCTGCGTGTCGACCCGAACGAGAATGGTGTCACCCTGTTTCAAGTCCACGACGCTG
>JBFILE010000565.1:0-2243 GCA_041599855.1 Thermoplasmatota archaeon | reverse complement strand
GAGCGTGAGCGTGAGCGTGAGCGTGAGCGTGAGCGTGAGCGTGAGCGTGAGCGTTAACGTGAGCGTTAGCGTGAGTGGCAGCGCGTGCGTTGGCGCAAGCGTGCCCGCAAGGCGCAGGGTAGTCGGCCCTGCGTGGGCGGGTGCCATCGCACCAAACCGGACCGCCTCACCCACCCATGGCCGCTCGGTTCAGGACTCGGCTACGGAAAGCAAGCCGCGCAATGGTGTCGAGCGCGCCTCGGAATCAACGATCTCGACCGCGGGCAACTCGCCAAGGTTTTCCCAGGACGCTCCCGCAAACGCCAACGCAAGCGCCAACGCTAACGCTCCCCCTCACGCTCACGCTCCCGCACCCGCTTCCGCTTCCGCTTCCGCAAGCCGCTTCCGCTTCCGCAAACGCTTCCGCAAGCCGCTTCCGCAAGCCGCGTCGGCAAGCCGCTTCCGGAAGCCGGTTGCGGGCGCCGATCCCCGGGCATTCCACCCCACGGGACCCCCGAACGCAAAACGCCACGGTTAAGCGCGGGACCCTCCATGGAACGCGCGGGATGCACATGCAGCGCCTCAAGTCAGGCTTCCTTCTCATTGGTGTCGCGGGCTGGGTTGCCGCGGGTCTGGGGATCGCCCTTGGCCACGCGGTCACGTGGCAGCTCGGGATCCTTGTTGCCATCGCGGGCGTCGCGCTTTCCCTTGCCATCATCGAGGGTGAGGCCCGGCGCGTGCCGCCACGCGCGGATTCCCGGATGAAGGTCCGGGCCTCGCAGGCCCGTGCGAATCCGTTGCCTCGCTGGGTGGACGGGGACTCGGAGCAGTCGATGGTTGCGTACGCGACCGCGGAGCCCCGCGCACCTCCGGCGCAGCCGTCCCGCCCCCGCCTGTCGAGTCTTCCGGCAGCGCCGAGCGCGGACAATCCGATCCACTTGGGTCGCCGGCCGGCGCGTGCGTCGGGCCGCGAAGCGGACCCTGCGACGATGGCGTTCGATGATGTGGACACGATCCCGTTCGGCGTGGTCGCGCGGGATCCGAAGCCCCTTGCCGTCACCATTGCGAACGGCCCCCGGATGCCCAATGGCGCGGGCACGAATGGTGCCTCGGGTGCCGTTGCGAAGCAGTCGGTGAGCTGGGACAAGGACAGCATGCCGCTCACGAGCGCGATCCTCGGCGGGTCCGATGATTCGGGCACCGCATTCACGGAAGAGCGCGTGACCCGCGGCGTGTGCTCGAAGTGCGACACGCCCATCGTCCTCAGCTCGCGGCGACCCATCCGCGCGACGTGCCCGGTATGCGGGCACTCGAAGCTCCTGAACTGAGGATGCCGCACGATTTTCTTTTCCCGGCGAGCGGTCTCGGGAATCGGCCGGCGGAATCATCCCCGATCCGCCGCCCCTGCCTCCCTTCGGCCGGTCTTCGCCGTTTCCCGCATCCCGGGCAGGCTTCGACGCACGCCCCGCAACCGGGCGCGCCGTCGAACCTCGCCGCGGTCGCTGATCGTGGGGCATTACTGGTGGAATGTGAGTTCGTCCGCGGCCACGCGGAACAAAGGGATGAAAATGGAGGGTGCAGCGGGGCCCGGAGGCATCAGGGCCCCGCTGGCGTGCGATCCGTTCAGCGGGAGGTCCGATGGAGGACTGGCACACGGGCGAGCCCTCCACCGGGAGGTCGTGTCGATCAGGGGGAGGCGACGGAGGACGACAAGGCGTCGCCCCCCGCCGATGGTGTCAACGAATGACTGGGAGGTGACGGAGTGCGAAGCGTTTCGCACGCCGTCGGGCGTCAATGAATGACAGGGGTGCCCGAGAGCGGGCGTGCGGGACTCAGTCGAAGGTTTGCGCGTACTCCCGGAGCGCGTGGAAGAACGCGTATGTGCTTTCCGTGAGCGACAGCGTCGCCGGGATGGAGTAGTGGATGCTCATGGGAATCCCTCAGCTCACCAAGCGCACGTAGTCATTGTTCGCGTACTGCGCGGGCTTCCGGCACGAGGGGCACGCGAAGTGCGCGGTTCCCATGACGGGGCGCCCGTAGACACCCATCATGATGCCCGTTGCGAACAGTTGACCACATTCCTTGCACTTCAGTCCGAGGGATTTCATGGTTTCATCACGCTTCCAAGTGGGGTTTCGATCGGGTGACGGGCCGCGCCCATCACGCCGCCTGCAAGCCACCGTTCGCATCATGGTATTAAAAGGAGTTTGGAGATTTCCTTGAATGGTCCGGCTTTTGCGTGGATGTGTTGTTGAAACGTCGGG
>JBFILE010000564.1:0-2254 GCA_041599855.1 Thermoplasmatota archaeon | reverse complement strand
CCCGGCGCTGTACTATCTGGACCGCTACTGCATCCACTCGCGGGACGGCGACGTCCACGCGTCCTGCTCGGTCCAGGAGACGGCATATCTCAGGTTCCCGGTGCCCAACGAGGTTCCAACACGGCGCGTCCAAGCAGATGTGGATCCGGACGGGATCCATCTCATGGACGATGTATCAAGGATTCCATTGAAGGATGCCGGGGTCGCGGGATTCGCCCCCTATTCCACGGTCCTTGAGCATCACCATCGCTCCCGGACCCTCACGGATCCGATCCTCGAACACCTGGAGTTGTTCGAGACGGAAAGCAAGACCTTCCTTTTCGACACCCTCGAATCCACGGGCATGCACTTCCGGCTCGTCTGCGGCTGGGACCTTGCCGCAACAAGGGAATCTTGTCTCGTGTACAATCCGGAAGCCGACGCGGAGACCGTGGCCGCTCGGGACGTGCGCGACCAGGCCGTGGAGGAAGGCGTCGATGCCGCAGCGGCGAATCGGGCGCGCGCCGTCCAGCAGGCGGCCCCGGGTATCGACGTCGACATGGCGGTCCGTTCCGTCGCCGCAGATGTCGCCACCGAGGCACCGCCACTCCCTGAGGCGACCACCGATGACCGCTTGAAGGTGGCCCCTCATGCCACGTGGGCGCCACCCGAAGAAACAGGCCTGGCTGACGAGGCTTCAGTACCCCTCACACAGCGATCGATACCGGTGGCGCCGGCCCCTGCCACCGCAGCCACCGCCCCGGTGTTGGAACCGGCGGATGCACCGACCCCCGAACCCTTCCGCGCCATCGCCTCGGCGGTGCGAACGCCCATCGAGGTCGGGCTCCTCGCCATCATCCGGACAGCCGCGGCCGCGGCAGCCGTGAGCGTCCTCCTTGCCATCGCGATTGCGTTGGCCCACCGGCACATCACGGGACGGGACGCCCTCAAGAACGACACGCGCCGCGGCGTCCACGATGCCGTCGCCTCCGCGCCGGGCGCAACCATCAGCGAACTCGCGCGGGCGCTCCGCATCCAGCACGCGACCGCCACCTATCATCTCCGGATCCTCGAAGAGATGGGGCTCGTGGTGAAGGAGCGCGTCGGAAACAAGACCCACCACTTCGCGAACGGCGCCATCGGCCACCGCGGCGCCCGCATCCGCAGGCTCCTGCCGCGCATGGGACGCTCCCTCGAAGTCGTGCGCGTGATCGAGGGCGGCGGATCGTCCCGTGCGACGGACGTTTCCGCGCGGCTCGGCATCTCGATCCCCGGCGCCCTCTGGCACCTGCGCCGCCTCGAGGACCTCGGGGTCATCGAGCGGAATGGGCGCTCCGGCGATGCCGACACATACCGCGTGCGCCCCGATTTCGTGGGCGCCTGATGCCGTGGCGGTGGGAATCCACGAACGGGAGGCCCCACTCCCTTCTTCGCGACCACGCAGCGCATCCCGTCCGGATCCGGTCGGGAAAGCGGTCTCAAGAGAAGTATGATGTCACGACCGCGCGCCTTCACCTTTCGGAGGCTTGAGAACATCATCATCCGGAACCATGCCCTGTACGTGCTTATGGCCGCAACCGTAGCCTTGACCGTGACCGCCGCCCCCACAGCGGTGGGTTCTTTCCTCGCGGGAGACGACGTGCCGGTCCCGTGCCGGGACCCGGATGATCCGGGTCGCACCATCCATGTGGTGGACGTCTTCAGTTTCGGGTACTCCGACACTGAATCCGGGCGCCCCGTGATCGATGCGGCCGTCGGTGATCGCGTCTGCTTCCGGTGGACGGACGGATTCCACACGGTGACAAGCGGCGTCGCCGGCCAATCCGTGGCCGCGGCCGGGCCCCTCGATTCCCCCGCCCAAGGAGCGGGATCGTACTGGAAGTTCGACTTGGACGACGCAGGTGAATTCGTGTTCACGTGCCGCTTCCATGCCACCATGAACGGCATCCTGCGCGCATCTGCTTCGTGAGGCCACAGGCTCCGGTCGTCGCGGAACGGGGGGGCGGGCCGCACGGCGTGATGCCGTGCTGCCCGTCAGGTGACGCGACGACCGGTTGCTGTGCGGCCCAAGCTGCACAGTCGGCTGCGAAGGCCATCCGGACCGGCCGTTGCCAGTCATTTCTTTTCTGCGGTTTTTGGGGCCCGCGAACCGGGAGTTTTGCGTCAATTCCTGAACCCTCGAAGAGGTCGCTGCCAAGGGGAATGCTGCGCATGATGATCGATTCAGGTGCCACATTTCTCCGAGGGCTCGCCTCCGGGGGGAGGCGGAGCCGGT
>JBFILE010000563.1:0-2255 GCA_041599855.1 Thermoplasmatota archaeon | reverse complement strand
GCGGGAATGATGCCCCCTCCAGCGGCGACTCGACGGATGGTGAACCCATCCCGTACGGGGATGAGGATTGCATCGCGTGCAGCGGTCCCGGCCCCGTGGCGTACGAGGGGGATTGCGAGGAGACGGAGAACGGCACCGTCTGCCAGGATGTCATGTACGTGACCGGCAACGGGAGCGACGATGACGCGAGCGCCCTCGAGTCCTCGGATGATGCGGCCGGGAGCGCTGGCGCCGCGGATGACCGGAACGTGCCCTCGATCGGGCTCCTCGTCCTCGTGGCCGCCGTCGGCATGCTCGCGGTCATGATGCGCCGCCGCGGGTGAGTCCGCGGACGCGCGAAGCGGGCCGTGCCGCGGCCACGGTTTCGATTGCGGCCGTGCAGACCCTGGGGGTCTGCGCGGTCCGTGACCGTGCATGACGGCGGGGGGGCCGAGGGCGCGGGCTCCCCGCGGGAGGGACGGCTTCCCGTGCCACACCCACTTCCCTCGCCAGCCAGTTGCCTGGCAACTCCTATTATACGAGGTCCCGCTCGGGGGACCACCGGGTCATCAGCGAGGCCACGGGCCCAGCGGCGATTCCCGCGCGGCCCCGCCGATCCCGAGGAGTTGCCCTCATGCGCGCAGGAGCCCTCGGAGCCAACGCCACGGATCTCGTGGCGAGCATGCTCTCCATCGTGGTCCTTGTCGGCGTGCTCCTGCCGGGTGCGTCCCCGGGATTCGGGGCCGTGGCCGGGTCGCCTTCGCTCGTGTCGGCGGAGATGATCGCGCCGGATCTTCTCGCGTTGACGTTCGATGCGCCCGTGGCACCCACCCGCGACACCTGGGGTCAAGGCTTCCGCGTCATGAACGGGGGCTCCCAGGAGCCGACGCGCGCATGGCAACTGCTCGGCCCGGCGCGCATCGCCCTGTTCCTGCCCGGCGGCATCCACGAAGGGGATCCCGTCACGGTCTCGTTGACGGATCCCTCCGTCATCCGGGGCGTCGACGGGAGCGCCGTCAGCCCCGTGGACGATTACTCCGTCCTCGGGGGGGAGGACCGGGGCCGGCTCCCCATGTACCGGGGGATGACGTATGCCGCGTGGCTGGATGGCGCCCACTACACCTTCGGCGGCTACGTCGCAAGCAGCGGCCCCGGCTCCTGGGTGCGGGAGGCGGCCACGGACCAGATCGTCCGGTTCGACCCTGCGACCGGGGAATCCCGCATCCTGGACGCGCGCCTGCCCGAGCCCCTTCGACGGATCCCGGTGGCCGTGGACCCCCGGAGCACCCCGGATTGCCCGGTCGGATGTGCCTACCTGTTCAAGGGGCAGACGCTTCTGCACCCGGATGCCGGCGGGCAACCGCATGGGGAACGGGACGGGCCATTCCTCCGGTTCGACCCGTCGTCCGAGCGCATCGACGTGCTGCCTGACCCGCCCGCGAACCTCCCCGCCATCGCCCACGCGGTCGCATGGGACGGCGAATCCTCATTCTACTCATTCGGAGGGCTGTTCCGTCCCGACTCCCTCAAGCAGGGAGAATTCTCGGAACGCATCTGGCGATTCACGCCCGACACGGGGGCATGGGAGGAACTGGCCACGCGCCTCCCGTACGGCGTCGGATTCGGGAGCGCGGTCCACGACGAGATGCCGCGGCCCGGATGCCCGCGCGGCTGCATCCACATCGTCGGTGGTTGGGCGAGCCACTTCTTCGGGACAGGTGCGGGTCCGGATGCCGTCGCGGATCGCACCCTCGAGTTCGACCCCGTGACAGGAATCACCCGCATGCACTATTTCGGGGATGCGCCCGCCATCACGCAACCCTACTCCCAATCTGCGCTTCTCGACGGCGCCATCTGGTGGACGGACAAGCGCACGGCAGAGGGCGCGGAGTTCATGCGGTTCGACGTGGCCTCCGGCACCCGCACCCTCCACGCGTTCCCGGATGCCCCGAGCGAGTTCATCGGGCTCGTGACGGACGGCTCGCGACTCATCACGACGCTGGACGCGCGCTACCTTGTCCTGGACCCGGACGACGTGCCGCCCCCATCCGCGACGGGTGTGGCGAGTCCCGGGCGGTGACGGGGCTCGAGTTCCCTTGGCCTGCGGTCCGATGGGCGATTCCGGCGAATCGGAATCCGCTCGGTCCCATTGCGTCCCTATTTTTATCAGGAACCCGCTCCGGAACTCGTTGGATCCGGCCATCTCCGTCGCCGCGAGTGCCGCCCTGTGCGGGTGGGTTGCCGCCGCCGCGTGGACCCGCCCTCGCCCGCCCCTG
>JBFILE010000562.1:0-2255 GCA_041599855.1 Thermoplasmatota archaeon | reverse complement strand
CTGTAATAGGTCCATGAAGGACCGTATCCCGAATCATCCCAGTGGACACCGTTGCACGGGTCGGCCTGGGCCGTCGGCGCGACCGCCACGAGGAACGAGCCGAGGAATGCAGCAGCAAGAGCGGTCGAGAGCAGGCGGAATCCGAAGGTTGGAATCAAGGTCATTCGAGTCCTCGACCCCTACAATTCCAAGGAGGGGTATAACGAGACGGGCCGATCGTTTGCTAACCGCCCGATGCCCACAGGCCGATTGTTTGCCAACCCTTGCATGCCACCGAGGCCACCGTGTCGTTCACAAGGGAAGACCTAAGCGCGCGCGTGGATTCCGGGACCTGTGCGCCTTGACGAACTGGTCCGTCGCCTCGACACCCACCTCGAAGTGGACGCCATCGACGACTACTCGCCGAAGGGCCTGCAGGTCGAGGGACGGGACGCTGTGTCGCGCGTCGTCACGTCCGTCACCGCCTCGGAAGCCCTCTTCCGGGAAGCGGTCGCGCGCAACGCGGATGCGGTCCTCGTCCACCACGGGATGTTCTTCTCCAAGGACAGCCCTGTCGTCCGGGGCCCGCTGAAACGGCGCCTGAAGCTGTTGCTCGACAACGAGATTTCACTCCTTGCGTACCACCTGCCCCTCGACCGGCATCCCGAAGTCGGGAACAACGCGGTTGCGGCGCGCGCCCTCCGCCTAGTGGACCTTGAGCCGTGGGGCGCATTCGGCGGCCCGCCGATCGGGTTCCGGGGCCGGCTGCCGGCACCGGAGGCGTGGCCGGCGTTCCTCGCGCGGGTCACGGAATACTATGGCACCTTCGGCCGGGACCCCATCGCCTTCAGCGGCGGTCGGGAATCCGTGGAGCATGTCGGCATCGTGTCCGGCGGCGCGCAGGGGCTCTTCCGCGATGCGGCAGGGGACGGGCTCGACTGCTTCATCACGGGCGAATCCTCCGAGTGGGTGATGCATCACGCGGAGGAGAATCGTTTGGCGTTCATCGGGGCCGGCCACTACGCGACGGAGCGGGTCGGCATCCTCGCCCTCGGCGAATGGATGACACGGGACCTCGGCGTATCGGTCGACTTCGTGGAGATGCCGAATCCCATCTGAGCGGCCGGGCACGAATCCGGCCCCTGATCCAGTGGCCACGGGGCCCGCCGGTCCCCGCCGATGCCGGTTGCCACCGCGCTGGCGCCCGGGGCGCCGTCACCGGATACGGGTCGCACGCGAACGATTAAGCCCCCTCACCGGACTCGCTCCCCTCATGCGCGCGCCCGGGACCCCATTTGCCACCGTCCTCGTTCTCCTTGCCACGGCCTTTGCGGGCTGCGTGGACGTCCCCGAACCGGAAGCCCTCACGAGCGGCGACCTCGTGGAGGACATCACCCGTTCCCTCGCCTCGAACGTGACCCGCGTCGTCCAGGTGGACCCGACGCGCTGGAGCGGCGAACCCTCCATCCTCGCCATGGAGGACGGAACCCTCCTCATCACGGGCGCCGGCGGCATGACCCGGTATGCCGAGAATCCGGCGGATGCACCCCGGAACGCAGGACAATCCTACATCTGGCGGAGCGTGGACGACGGGAAGACATGGAGCTTCGTGGACCTCGGACTCCCGCACCCGGGGAACGTCTTTGCCCCGTACCGGAATGCCATCCTCGGCGTCGAGGGCGACCTCGCGGAGGACGAAGCCGGACGCGCATACTTCGTGGACCTCACCGCCCTTGCCGGGAACGGCCTTGCCGCAAGTGACGACTCGGGCGCATCGTGGCTCGCAGTCCAGAACCCCCTTGTCGGCATGCCCGGCGCGGACCGTCCATGGGTCGCTGCCATGAACGACGGCGACGTGTGGATGAAGTACCTCCAGACCGGGACCGGGCACCGGGTCGCGCGCTCCGATGACGGCGGCCTCACGTTCCGGGACGACGTGGCCATCCCCTCGTGCGGTCAGGGCGCGCTCGTGGTGGACAAGGTGGCGGACCATGTGCTCATCCCGTGTGCCCAGGGCAGCGTGCTCTCGGTGCTCAGGACGTCCGTGGGCGCGATGGCGTGGAACCGCATCCCGGCCCTCGAAGCGGCCGGGCCGGCGGGCAACGTCTTCACGAGCCTCGCCGTCGCCGGACCGGGCGAGTACGTGTTCGCGTGGAGCGAGCGTGTCGACGGCGGCGCGCGCGTCGCCATCGCCACAACCGTGGACGGCGGCGAAACGTGGACCGAGCCCACGCTCCTCAGCACGGTGAACCGGGCCGCCGTCTTCCCGTGGGTGG
>JBFILE010000561.1:0-2259 GCA_041599855.1 Thermoplasmatota archaeon | reverse complement strand
GAGGCAGGAGCCGGAGGCAGGAGCCGGAGGCAGGAGCCGGAGGCAGGAGCCGGAGGCAGGAGCCGGAGGCAGGAGCCGGAGGCAGGAGCCGGAGGCAGGAATAAGGCGGGCACGCGCCATCGGGCCACCATGGACGCCGACCCCCAGGACCTGCTTGAACGATTCAACCGACTCACGGTCGTCGGGGCCTCGGCGACGCCGGGGAAGGACGCGCACGACGTGCCCGGAGTCATGATTTCCATGGGCTGGGACGTGGTCCCGGTAAATCCGCGGGCGACCGAGATTCACGGCCGAAAGGTGTACGCCTCGCTGGCGGACGCGCCGCAACCGGTGGGCATGGTGAACGTGTTCCGGCCGAGCGAGGAGGCGGCGGATGTGGCGCGGCAGGCGGTGGCGGCGGGCGCGTCCGCGATCTGGCTTCAGCTTGGGATCCGGAGCGAGGAGGCCCGGCGGATTGCGGCGGAGGCGGGGATTCCGTACGTGGAGGACCGCTGCGTGAAGGTCGAAGCGCATCACTTGAAGCGGTGAGGGCGGACGAATGAATGGGTCGCGGACGGCGGAGATGCCGTCGGCAGTCCATGGCGCAAAACGGGTTCCGGGCCCGCGTTCGCGGGCGACGGTCCGGGTGATTCGTTCGGGTCTACACGAAGCTCATGGCGGCGGCGATGAGTCCGGTTTGCCAGACGACGATGACCGCGATCACGATGATGGCGACCTTGAAGGCGAATTTCACGATCCGGCCGACGAGGACGACGCCGATGATGACGGCGGCGATGACGAGGAGCGCCTGCCACCATACGAGGTCCTGGAACCATGCGAGGTAGCCTTCGTGGATGAAGGCGAACGTCATCGCGGGTAGAAGCAAGGCGGCGTGGAAGGCGTTTCGGAAGGGATCGGAAGCTGTCTGCATGGGGCCGGGCTCCGCCGCATCACGCGCCTGGCCCCTTATTCGCGTGTCGGTTTCGCGTGTCACGGGGAGGGACGGGATGGCGGCCGATCCGTGAGGTGGCATGGACGGGGGCGGCGGTGGCGCCGCGGGAGCCATGGAGGCCCGTCGGGTCCACGGCCATCCGGGGGCATTGGCAGCGATCCGCCCGGTTCGCGGGGTCCGCGGTGTTTCCGCGGTTCGCGAGGGTAGCGAGGGTCGCGGCGGGGGCCGGTGCCGGGTGCGGCGGTTCAGATGCCGCGTTCTTTCGCGCATTCCCCACAGATGGTGAGGCTCTTGCCGCCTTCCGTGGTCCGGTACTTGACCTCGGAGGCGACGATCTTGCGGCCGCAGCTCTTGCAGAGGAGCATTGAGGCGGCCGAAGCACGGACCCCGTTTTTAATGTTGCCAAGGGGTCCGGGCCCGGCCGCCGTGCTGGAGGGACGGCGGGCCGGCGAGCCGCCGGGCCGGAGGATGCGTGCATCGCTTCGGTTCGGGGCGGATCGGGTCGGTTCGGTTCGGTTCAGCCGAGTGCGACCCGGAGGTTCGCGCTCACGGCGCCATCGACGAATTCGCCGGCTCCGTGGACGCCTTGCGGGGACCCGTCGGCATCGAGGGTTGCGGTGGCGTCGATGGCGCCTTTCACACGGGAGAGGGATCCATCGATGGTGCCGCGGGCGTCGCCGAGGGTGGCGTGGAGTTCGGCTTCGGCGTCGGGGACGGCGAGGTCGGCGGAGGCCCCGGTGGCCACCGAGGGATCGAGGGAGGTGGCGGCGCCGGCCTCGACGATGGCGAGGAATCCGGATTTCATGTATTCGATTCCTGCGCGGAAGGCGCCGGCGACGCGTTCCAGGAAGTCGGGGGCGGAGGATGCAGAGAGGGAGGCGTCGGCGGCGGCGGCTTCCCCGTGAACGTAGGCGGCGGCGTCGGCAGGGACGGCAGCTGCGAGGTCGGATGAGGCGCCGGCCGCGATGTCGGTGGCTGCGGCGGCGTCGAGTTGCGCGGCGCCGGTTGCGTCGAGGGAGTTGGAGGCGGTCGCGCCGAGGTTGGCGCCGGCATCGGCTGCTGCGGGCAGGGCGATGGCGAGGGTCGTCACGAGGCTCATGATGGCAAGGTTCGCTTTCATGGTGGGAAGCACCGCATCCTGCTCTCCGGGGTCTGGGGGATGTCATGATTGGATGACCGGGGAAACTGTGGCTCTCGGACGGGGATGTCGGGGGATCGGGCAGGCGCGCGGGGCGGTCGGGGGCCGCGCGTGGGTGGGGGATGCATGTTGCCGGCAAGGTCGTGGGGCGGCCTGGGGAGGGGCCTGCGTCGTGCGTCATCGCGTGGGG
>JBFILE010000560.1:0-2262 GCA_041599855.1 Thermoplasmatota archaeon | reverse complement strand
GGCAAGACCACCACCATGCGCATCCTCGGCACCCTCCACAGCCCCACCGCGGGCGCCGCGCGCGTCCTCGACCTCGACGTGGTGAAGGACGCCGGCGCCGTCCGCGCCCGCATCGGATTCGCCATGCAGGAAGTGGGCATGGACGCCCTTGCAACCACGGAAGAGATGCTCGTCTTCCACGCGCGCCTCCACGGCATCCCCAAGAAGGTCGCCCGCGCCAAGGCCGACGAAATGGTCACGCTGTTCGAACTCGCCGAACACCGGAAGAAGCGCGTCACGAGCCTCTCCGGCCGACTCCAGCGGCGCCTCGTCCTCGCCGTCTCCCTCATCCACCACCCCGAAGTCATGTTCCTCGACGAGCCCTCGACCGGGCTCGACCCCGTGAGCCGCAAGAACCTGTGGACCACCCTCCGGCGCCTCCGCGACGAAAAGGGCCTCACCATCCTCATGAGCACCCACTACATGGACGAAGCGGACGCACTCTGCGACCGCATCGCCATCATGGATCACGGCGAGATCCGCGCCATCGACACGCCGCAACGGCTCAAGCAGGAGGTCGGCAAGGACCGCGTCCGGCTCCGCCTCAAGACGCCTGCGGACGCCGATCAGGAAGCGCGCATGCGCAAGGCGTTCGGGGACGCGGACGTCATCGTCGCCGCGGACGCCATCGAGGTCCGCGTCGAGAACGGCGAGGAAAGCCTCCTCCCCGTCCTGCGGGAAGCCGTGGACGCCGGCCTCGCGGTCGCAGGCACCCGCGTCATCACCCCAAACCTCGACGACGTCTTCCTCGCCCACACCGGAAGCCGCATCCAGGGTGGAACCGGCGCCCCGACCACCAACCCCGAGGTGAACGAATGAACGCCCTCCGCGCCATCCCCATCCTGTACATGCGGAACCTCACCCAGTTCCCGCGCATCCCCAGCGTCCTCGTCTTCGGCATCCTCGTCCCCGTCATCCAGCTCCTCCTCTTCGGCAGCACCTTCCAGCGCGTCACCGACATCCCCGGGAACCCGTACGCGGACGTGAACTACTTCGCATACATCGCGCCCGCCATCATGATGCTCACCACCGTCTTCGGCATGGCGAACGTGAGCGCCGCCCTCACCGGCGACCTCAAGAACGGCTACTTCGACAAGCTGCGCACCACCCCCGCGCGGCCGTGGGCCATCCTCGCCGCACGCGTCCTCGCCGACTTCACCCGCGTCGCCCTCCAGGCAACCCTCGTCCTCCTCGTGGCCCTCGCCCTCGGCGCAACGGTGGCGACCGGCGTCCCCGGAGCCATCCTCATCATCCTCCTCGCGAGCTCCTTCAGCGCGCTCACCGTGGGCCTGTTCGTCCTCGCCATCGCCCTGAAGACCAAGAGCGACGAAGCCACCCAGAGCATCTTCCCCCTGTTCTTCGTCCTCGTATTCCTCTCCACCGCATACATGCCGAAGCAACTCATGCCCGGATGGCTCGGAACCGCGGTATCGTACAACCCCGTCGATTACCTCATCAACGCCCTCCGCGGCCTCATGCTCGACGGCTGGGTGTGGGCGGACGTGGGAATCGCGGCCGCGAGCGCCGTCGGCATCGGCCTCGTCATGGCCGCACTCAACGTGCGCATCTACCGGACCATGGTGGATTGACTCGGGAGGTCCGGGGGGCCGCCTGGGTTCCGCCGCAGGTCGGTGGCGGGGCGTGGCCGGGTCCGTCTTCCGTCAGCCCCGGAGCGGCGCACGTCGGGCGTCCGGGGCGCCGACCGCTGCGCATGTCACGTTCCTCGACACGGTCGCGCCGAATGGATTCCGCGCCAAGGTATCCTGCCGTGAGCCGCACCCCTCGTTCCGTGACGTTTTTTCGGAGTCCGTCCACCAAGGGCGCCGGCTCCGCCCGGCTGTCCCTGGACGAATCCCCTTCAGCGACCGCACCCGTCAATGCCCGAGGGGTCCCGTGTCGGTTGTGCTGCGGGTGGCACAAAAAGGTACATATGGCGCCCGACGCGCTTCCCGTGCCAGAGGCGCACACGGGGGGTCACTCCGGTATGCTTCGGGGAAGGAGGCTCAATCATCATGCGAAGCGCCATTGTCACCGCCATTGTTGCGGCCATGGTCCTGTGGGGCGGGAGCGCACAGGCCGACCAGGTGGAGCGGGGAACCATCCTACTCGGATCCCCCGCGACCGACGCCACCGGCGGCGTCACCCAGACCTACTACCAGCAGACCGGATCCGTCATCCCGATCGACGGGTCCATCATCACCCTGAAGACCGGGGTCCGCGGAT
>JBFILE010000559.1:0-2275 GCA_041599855.1 Thermoplasmatota archaeon | reverse complement strand
TGCTGTCGCAGACGGGCGACGCCGGCCAGATGCAGACGCGCGACCAAGGCGAAGCCGAGGGAGTGCGTTCGTGCCCCCTCTCGGGCTCTCCCCCGCTTTGGTTTGGCTGGTGGGGGGCTGGGAAGGGGGCGGCTGTCGCAGACGGGCGACGCCGGCCAGATGCAGACGTGCGACCGAGGCGAAGCCGAGGGAGTGCGTTCGTGCCCCCTTTCGAGGGCTTCCCCGCTTTGGTTTGGCTGGTGGGGCCGCGCGGGCGGGTGGTGGCGGCCCGCCCGAGGGTGCGTGGGAGGACGTGAGGGCGATGGGGTGGTGGGAGCGATGGGCGCGCCAATCCGCTCGAGGATCATGCCGCGGCGGGATCTCGGTGGGGCGGACTTGATCGAATGCGTGGCGCGCATTTTCGGGGAGTCTGGATCTGGGGGCCGGACGGGCGTGACGCTGATGGCGCGGGGAATGTCTCGAATGATGCGGTGAACCGCTCAATTGTAAAGTTGGCTCTTGGCACCGATACCTGTCGTCGTCCTACGAGGCAGTCCGGTCCTCGCGTACTCCTAGGGAGTGTCATCGAGGCCTACGCCGAGCGCGTACAGGCGACTCCTCCCGTCGTCTCGAAGGTCTGGCCACGCGTAGTACACCTGGTCTCCCTGGACGCCAGAACCGATGTAGTCGCCGATGAAGAACGCGGTCTCATCGTCACCCTCCGGGTCCGGACCCAACTTCGTCGAGACGGCGCGTTCCGACCACGTGATGCCGCCGTCCCTTGAAATGGCCGAATACAGGCGGTGCGCAACGTTGTCCGGGTCGTCCCGCTTGTCCAACCACGCTGCCACGACCACGCCCTCCGGCGACGCAGCCAACGTCGGCAACATCTGCATGTGCTCCCGCGTCGACGACAGGCCCGTCACGTTCCACGAGGCACCGTTGTCGATGGATCGCGCCACGAGGACATCGAAGTCATGGTCAAGCGAACGGTCCCCGCTCGTCATCAGGAGCGTTCCATCGGGCAGCGCCACGAGGGTGGGAAGGATGGCTCCGCGGTAATTGCTGTCCTGTACATCGATGGATGCACTCGTGATCTCGTGCACGAGCACCGGCTCCGTGAACGTGTGGCCCCGGTCCTCGGACCGGATGAAGCGCACGCCGAGCGGATCGTACGTGCGCCACGCGATGTTGACCGAGCCGCCGGGGCCGATGGCGATCGAGGCACTGATGCCGCTGTCGCCATGGGTCATCGGGCGCGCTGTCCACGTCTCGCCTTCATCGTCGCTGAATGCGAGGCGCATGTCGCCCGGGTCCTGACCATCCATCGTGGCTCGGGGAGGGATCCCGTCGCGAAAGGCCCAGGCGATGTAGATGCGGCCGTCAGTGTCGACGGCTATCGCGGGCTTGTCGTGGAAAGCGAACTCGGTTGTGGACGAATCCACCGGGGTCGGTTCACGGAACGTGACGCCGCCATCCATGGACCGGGCGTGAAAAAGGAGGTTGTCCCTGATCGGCCCCCTGCCGTTGTAGCCAATGCCGGCGACGTGCGCGACACCCTTGGTGTCGAACGTCACCACGAGATCGCCGACGTAACTCGACCCAAAGAGGCGGCTCTCCACATCGGGGGCCATGCCCGGCAACGTACCCTTGGTCCACGTGTGGCCTCCGTCGGTCGTGACCCAATAGGACCCCCACAGGCGATGGGCCGCGCCCTGGACCGGGCCGGCATCATCGCCCGCGCCGTAGTCATTGGCGGTGATGATGGCGTTGTCCCCGTCGAGTGGGTTTACGGCCACGGAGAACTCGTTCACGTCAGGGCCAGAGAGGCGGCGCTCGCATGCACTCATGTCGGAGACGCCCTGACAGAACAAGTCGAACGCTTCGGGGGTGGCGACCCGTGCTGCCGCCCCAGGGTCGGCGCCCCAGACGCATCCGCTCAGGACCACCGAGAGGATGAGCATGAGGGCCATCAAAGATCTCATGGCCGCCGGTAGCGCCCGAGTGCCATAAGACTTCCCGGTCCCACAGCGGTCAACACGCGCGACCTCACATCAACGGTTCAAAACTTGCCCGAACAAAACTGCGGCTCGCGGTGAGCTGGGCGCCGTGTAGCGCGTGGTCCGCGGCAAATCTCACCTGAGGGTCTGATTCGGGAGGTGTGCCGAGCCGGTGCCACGGCCCTAATGGCGGCGGATAACGCCTTGCTTTGTCCCCGCCATGTACAGGCACGGATTTGGGAGGGATCGAATCTTGGAACATATTCCCTATCTAATTCTGGCCATGTTTGCCGGGG
>JBFILE010000558.1:0-2280 GCA_041599855.1 Thermoplasmatota archaeon | reverse complement strand
TCGTCCGTCGTCGTCTTGGGGCTGGCGGGTGGGCATCGTCCGTCGTCGTCTTGGGGCTGGCGGGTGGGCGTCGTCCGATGTCGTGGGACGGGCGGCGGGGGACGTCGTCCGTCATCGCCGTAGGGGGACTGGGCCGGCGGGTGTCATCGCGGGGCCGGCAGGCGGGCGATGTGGTGGGGGCCGGGCGAGCGGGTGCCGTCGGGCGATGGTCGTCGAGCAGCGTGGGCGAGTGACGGTAGTGCTGGCGCATTCAGATGAGCAGGGATTCGATTTGGGATCACGAATGTGTTTTATCTGCCGACGAGGCTCGTTGGCGTGAGTCCCATGGCGAAGCTCAGTGGCAAGGCCAGGAAGGAGGCGGAGCGGGCGAAGTCTGCACGCACGAAGAATGCCATCTTCGGCACCGTGATTGCGGTGCTCATCATCGCGCCTGCCCTGTTCTTCGGCGTCAACCTGTATCTGGCGAAGGCCGTTACGGCCGCGCCCGCGTGGAGTGCGGTCACGACGGATGACGCGTCGATCACGAGTGCGGACCTTGCGGGGGACGTGTACGTGATGGATTTCTTCTTCATCGATTGCGGGATCTGCAAGGAGCAGATGCCGCACAACCGCAAGCTCGTGGAGGCGTTCGCGGATCGGGACGATTTCACGTTCATCAGCGTGACCGCGGATCCGAAGGATACCGTGGAGCGGATCAATGCGCATCGGGCGACGGACAATGCGTCGTGGCCGCACGTCCGCGACGAGTTCGGCCTGTACCGGGATTTCGATGTGACGGGAAACCCGCATCTCGCGTTCGTGGACCGGGACGGGAACGTGGCGCTCATCCTGCAGGAGATTGCGACGGGGCCTCGATTGATCCTTGAGGCGCAGGCGCTTCTTGATGGCGCGCGGGTCGATGGCCCGCCGCGGGTCGAGGGGCGGCCGGGGCCACAGCATTAGGCGGGCGCGTTGACGTTCGAGCGCGTCTTCCGCGCCCGAGACCCGTACGCCATCGTGCGCCTGCCACAGCCTCGGAGGATTGGTGCGTGCAGCGTGCCTACGCATCCGGCGCCACGGACATGACGGCCCGGCTTCCTTCAGGCCCGGTTGCGTAGAGCCGCCCGTCGGCTTCGTCGGAGGTGAACACGGGGACGCCGTTGAGGCTCATCGCGGATCCGATCCGGTACTCCCTTGCCTCGCGAAGCACGGTGTACCCGAGGGTTTCCACGTCGATCGGGATCGTCTGGCTGGAGAACAGCAGCAGGCTTTCGACAGCCACGGTGGGCGCGAAGCCGGCGCCGGTGATGGCGTAGTCGTTCACGGAGTCGAGGGCGAATCCGCCCATGAATCCGCCGATGAGGAGGACCGGGGTTTCCGTCATTTCGCCTTCGTAGGAATCGCCGCGGTAGCCGTCGTGGTTGTAGCCGAAGAATCCGCGGGCGTGGCCGGTTCCGGCCCACATGCCGGCGGCGGCGAGGTTCACGCCGGGGGTGTCGAGGGTGTGGGATGCGATGGCGACGAGTGCGCCGTTGGCACTCACGGACCCGGCGGTGGTGCGGGTGTCATCGACGATGACGCCTTCGGATACGAGGGTTCGTCCGTTCCATTCCCAGAACAGGGAGTGTTGGGTGCCGGTTCCGGTGGCGTCGGGGAGGAGTGTTTTATTGGCTTTGGGCAGGTCGTCCATCCAGTCGTTGACGGCGCCGCATCGGAGGACCGCGTGGGTCGCGTCGCCGTTGATGCCGAGGAGGATGAGGAGGTCCCGGTCGACGGGGGTGGGGACGCGCATGCCGGTTCCGAACATGGCCCAGTCGCCGCCGCTTGACCACCCGCTCCATCTCCAGTGGAGGTCTTCGCCGTCGATGCCGTACCCTTGGAGGGAGATTGTCGAGCCTTCGCTGGCGCCGTGGATGTCGCACTTGAGGAATACGCGGTGGGCCGGGATGCCTTGGACGATGCCGTCGGGTTTCCAGTCGTCCTTCGCGATGTGCATGCGGATGGCGAGGGCGTCGCGTCCTTCCGGCCTCTCGACCCGCAGCGCGGTCGTATGGAGGTCGGGGTGCGCGGCATCGATGGCGGCGACGGCAGCGTTGAGGGAGTCGTCGATGGGTTCGATGCAGCCGGCGAGCACCGGCGCAAGGACGATCAGGGTGGCGAGGACGCGACCGAGGGCCATGATCACGCCAGGGCGATCGGACCCATCAATGTATCCCTGAGGTTCCTTGATCGTGGGGCTGGGGCGCGAGGCGCGAGGCGCGGGACGCGGGGCGCGGGACGCGGGACGCGGGACGCGGGACG
>JBFILE010000557.1:0-2283 GCA_041599855.1 Thermoplasmatota archaeon | reverse complement strand
TTGCGGAAGCGTTTGCGGAAGCGGAGGCGTTTGCGGAAGTGGAAGCGTTTGCGGAAGCGGAGGCGTTTGCGGAAGCGGAAGCGGAAGGGGGTGCGTGAGCGTGAGCGTGAGCGTGAGCGTGAGCGTCAGCGTTTGCGATGGCGGCTTGCGGAAGGGGTGCGCTGGCCGCTTGGCCCCAGTCGCCCCTCAGCCCACGACCATTGGATCGGGGCAAACGAGTGCAACGCCTTGAAAGCACGTGAGTGAGTGAGTGGGTGAGTGAGTCGGCGAGTCGTTGTGCGACAGCAGCCCGCGCACAGACGCACGACACAAGCAAGAAGTCGTGGCACCCGCCATTCGCCACGATGACGCGGGGAGAGCCCGAGAGGGGCAAGGCCCCTCTCGGCCGTCGGCGCGACCCTACGGCCGCAGCGGGCTCTGCCCGCGGAGGCCGGGCCGAAAAGTCGCGGCGACGGAAGGAATAAGCGGCGGCCCTAAAAGGGCCGCCGCGTTTGCGGCCAGTTCCGCCAGACATCGACGCCGCAGAATCGCGGGCCCTCGGGGCAGGGGCCGAGGAGGGGGCCGTTGTCCACGAGGCCTTTGCGCACAAAGCACGGGGGGCCGATGTGGCGCATGAGGCGCGGGTGGACAACACTCGCTTCCCGGATCTCATCGATGCTGGCGGCGAAGATCTCCTCCTGCGCGTTGAAGCACGTGCGGAGGCGCCACTTGTGCATGAGGTCCAGCAGGCTGCCGCTCGTGGTGAAGCGGACCGCGACCGCATTCGGCAGCAGGTAGCAGGCGTCCTCGGCGGACGCGCCCATGGCGAGGAGCGCTTCCTTCGTGTCCCACAGGCGTTCCATGGTGCGGTCGTAGACCTCGCGGGCTTCCGGGTTCCGCGCGATGACATCGGGCGTGATGTAGTCCGGGGCGCGGGTGTGGGTGCGCGTGAGGAGGGGGCGCGACCCAGGGATCGTGCGGTGCCGCTGGTCCTGGGAATCCGCGGTGTGGCTGATCTTCTTGATGAACGTGTATTGCGCGTGGTTCAGGGCGCGCATGAGCGGGCTCATGGCCCAGCTGTTCAACGTGTCGAGGAGGTAGGGATTCCTGTGGGGGTCGAGGACGAGGTCGATGGCGTCATCGTCCGACACGGTCCGCTCGGTCGCGCCCACGACTTCGCGGACACTGTCGGCGACGAGGCGCTCCGCCTTCGGATCGTGGCTCACGAGGCGGCTTGTGCGGCCAACAAGGCGGCGGTCGAAATCCTCCGCGAACGCATCATCCCGCGGGAGGTCGAGGCGGGTCTCGAGGATGTCCGCGTCGGGCAGGGGGCCGTCACCGATGCGGTCCACGAAATCGGGATCCACTTCCCGGACGGCGGCGAGCATGGCTTCCACGACTTCGCGGGTCTCCGTCGGGCAGTCCCCCGTGTTCATCATGCGTGCGTAGCGCTGCAGCACGATGCCGGACACCGTGTGATAGAGGGTCGTGAATGCGCCGACGGGCACCACGTACCGGGCCATCTCGATCGCCTTCTTCTCGATCTCGCTCGTGATCTTCTTCGGGGACTGGCCCTTCTTCTCCCCGATCTTCGTCATGAGGCGCGCGTAGTCATCCTTCAGGAGTTCCGTGATCGTGTTGTACGCGTTCCATGATTCGAGCACCGCCTGTTCGAACATGGCGCGGCCTTCGGTGGGAAGCGTTTCCGGCACACGCACCTTCGCCTCGCCCATCACGACATAGCGTTGACTCGACTGCTCGGAGTTGTAGAACGGGTGGGAATGGAGGAAGCTCCACACGAATTGGCGGGTCACGTTCTCCATGCCGAAGATGAACGTCGGGTGCTGGAATGGCGTGTGGTGGCCCGCTTCGAAGATGGATTTCCCGATGCGCTCCCGCTGGCCGTCCGTCACGGACTCCGCGAGGATGAGGTCCGGGCTGTAGCACGTCCGGGCCGACGCGACCGTGAGGTCGTAGGCGCGGGGCGTGTAGGCAAGGAGCTTGACGACGGGTTTCCCCGACGAGACGGAGAGGAGCTCGGCGGCCATGGGCGACACGCCATGAACCGCTTCCCGACTTAAGGGGTGTGCTGGGTCGAGTGGAAGTGGGGGTCGTGGGGGCGGGGTTCGGGTGGTGTGGGGCGGGGGGTCGCGGGGTGGGAGTCCGGAGGTCGCGGGATCTGGGGAATTCGCGGGTGAACGGGTGTGTCCTCACCCGTTCGCCGGGCGCGGAACGGGTGGGGGCACACCTGTTCGCGGAGGGTTTGTGGAGATCGCGTGAAGTCGGGAATGTTCATTGAAACGG
>JBFILE010000556.1:0-2284 GCA_041599855.1 Thermoplasmatota archaeon | reverse complement strand
TGACGAACCCGTCCGTGCCGTCGAGGCCGTTTGCGGCGCCGTCGGCGGAGGATCCGGCGCGTTGGCTCGGGTCGGTCCCGTTTGCAGCGGTTGCGTTTGCGCCGTCCGGGCTGATCTCGTTGAATCGCGTGCGGGGGTCGTCGGCCGCGCGCGGGGGCGAGTGGTACGGGGATACGAAGTCCGTGCCCCATGTTGTGCAGGATCCGTCGCCGACGTTGCAGTCGGGTGCGCGGTCGATGAGGGTGGCCGTTTTCTGCGCGTCGGTCGCCCACATCACTTCGTCGTATCCATCGCCGCGGGTCTTGGCGGTGAAGCTTGCTGCCCATGGTCGGATGAGGTTGTGAGTCCCGTTCCGGAACACCAGGTCGGCCGGGATCTCGAAATGGATGGCGCCGGGTGTGCCATCGGTGTTGGTTGCCGTGATTTCCTGGAGGTTCCCGAATGCGGGCTGTGCGCCGGGTCGGTCGCCGCCGTCGTAGACGGCAAGCCATGCGGTCCGGGTGACCGATCCCACGGACGAGTCGTCCACCCGATACCGCGCGGCGAGCATGCGGTCCCCGTCGGACCAGATGATGGCCCAGTCGCAGGGTGTGAGTGTACCGCCTGAATACCAGGGGGAATCCTCGCTGGTCTTCATTTCGATGTGCGCTTCGAGTACGGTCTCGTTGGGCATCGAGAACCAGGCGCGGAGAAGGTCGAAGGCGCCGGGGGAGTTGCATCGGGCGTGCGTGGGGAGGGCATCGTCCACATGATCTGCGATCTCGGGATCGATGGCAGTGCCGCCGGACCCGGCGGGCACAATCGTGACGAGCAGGGCAATGAGGATCACGCCACTGGAACCTGTTCGATCCTGGCCTGACATGCTGCCTCCGGGAGGATAGGGACCCTTGCGGGACTTCAATGATTCGGAGGGGGAATCACTGTGCGGCGTGGTTGCCCGCGGCCGGCGGTCACGGGCATTGAGGACAATGCGCTTCGAGTGGCCGCGCAGGGCGGGCCCGTTTCGTCCGGTTCATCGACCCATGGGCCCGGGCCCACCGCTCCCACGCAACCCCAACACCTCGGCCCTCCCATAGTGCCCGACGGGGTCGAACGTGAGACGCTCCTCGACCACCCGGTCCAGGTCGAGGTCCGCGTACAGGATCGTTTCCTGCTCGTACACGGGCTCTGCGAGGTAGGCGCCGTCGGGTCCGAGGATGCTGGTGCCGCCGCGTTCGTTCCACTCGTTCTCGGATTCCCATGCGGGGTCGCCGCGCAGTTCCCAATCTTCGGGGAACGAGGATTTCCGTTGCAGGAGGCAGGGGGAGATGACGAAGGCGCGGCTCTCCTGTGCGATGAACTGCATCGCGGTCTGCCATTGTGGCCGATCATCGGCGGTGGGCGCGAGGTACACGTGGATGCCTTGTTCGTAGAGGGCGTACCTGGCGAGGGGCATGTAGTTGTTCCAGCAGAGGAGGCCGCCGATGCGGGCGTCGTCCACCTTCACGGTGGTCACGGCGGTACCGGGTGGTGCACCCGATCCTTCGACGGATCCGTCTCCGGGGCCGTAGCCGTACACGGTACGTTCGTGGTGGGTGGGGGTGAGTTTCTGGTGTTTGCCGAGGAATGTGCCGTCTGCGCCGATGTAGGCGAGGGTGTTGGCGAGGGTGCCGGGGGTGCGTTCGCTCCGTTCGGTGACGCCGATGGCGATGGCGCATCCGGCGCGGCGCGCGGCGTCTTGGAGGGGGGCGAGGTCCCGGGGGAGGACGAGGCTGTTCCGGGCGAGGCGTGCGTACGCTTTCTTGTGGGCGGCGTCCTCGAAGCGCGCGCTGTGGGCCCATTGCGCGTATCCGGGGACGAAGGTTTCGGGGAAGACGGCGAGGCGGGCGCCGTTGGCTCCTGCGTCCCGGATGAGGTCGCATGCCTTGGACAGGGTGGCTTTGGCGTCGAGGATGACGGGCTCGGCCTGGATGGCGGCGACGCGGAGGACGGCCATGGCGTTGGGGATGGCGGGGTTCGGGTTAAGCCTTGGTGGCGGGGGTTGGGCCTGGCCGCTTGCCTTGATGCGGAACGGGCGGGTGGCCACGCTGGCGGGCGCGTGGCCTCGGGTCCCGACTGAGTGGCCCAGTCATGGGGAAAAGGCCTGGGATCGTCATCGTGGCGATCCTGGCGCGGGGTGGTCGGCGCTGTGGGGCGGGCCGGTGGGGGACGGTCTACGTTTGTCAGCGTGGGACAATCCATCATCACAGGGGGCACGGAGAGCGCGGAAACCGTGCGGGCTCAGGTCAGGCGGGCGACGGGCGTC
>JBFILE010000555.1:0-2288 GCA_041599855.1 Thermoplasmatota archaeon | reverse complement strand
TCCATTCCCATATGAGGCGGAATCGTCGGCTTCGGCTTCGGGTCTTGTGGCCGCGTTGTCGTTGGGGAGAGGGGGAATGGGAGCGGAGGCGGTTGCCGGGGTGCGGGGTGTGGCGGTCGCCGATGGGGCCGCCGGCAACGTCATGGGGCATGGCGCAGTCGCCCGGCCCATGGTCGAGGAAGTCACCATGCGCACGTTCGATGCGTGGGCAGACGCGGGGCGGGGGAAGGGCATGGAGGACGGGCACGCACTCACCGGGGTCCCCGCGGTGGACGGGCTGCGCGTTGGCAACGGCGGCTGGTTCCTGGATCTCGGATGCGGGAATGGCTGGGCCGCGCGTCGGGTGACGGCGCGATCGGCTGGGACCCGCGGCATCGGGGTGGACGCGAGCGCCCGCATGGTCCGGGAGGCGCGTCGGACGAGCCTGGAGGCGGGCGTGGACACCGTGGATTTCGTGCGAGCAAGCTTCGAGCATCTGCCCTTCCGGGACGGGGCCTTTTCCGGGGCCTTCAGCATGGAGGCGTTGTATTACGCGAGCGACCTGCCCCGTGCGCTCCGGGAATTCTGCCGCGCATTGGCGCCGGGGGCGCATGCCCGGATCGTCGTGGATTACTATGGTGAGAACGCGGCGAGCCACTCGTGGCCGACGGACGTCGGCGTGCCCATGTCGCTCCTTGAGGAAGCCGCCTGGGCGAAGGCCGTGGAGGCAGCGGGATTCCGAAGTGCGCGGACGGAACGCCTCCGGGTTCCCGCGGATCATGCACGGGCCGTGAAGCAGCCGTGGACCGCCGAGGAAGGCAGCCTTCTCGTGGACGTCACCCGCTGAAACGCGCGCCTCCGCGTCGCGTTTAAGACCAGGCTCTGCCATGGCCGCGGCCATGCGACCCGGGCAGCCCGTGCGCTCCATGTTGTTCACTCCCGGCGATCGTCCCGAGCGCGTGGCGAAGGCGTTGGCCGCGGCGGACGCCGACATCCTCGTGGTCGACTGGGAGGATGCGGTCGCGCCCGGGCAGAAGGATGCGGCCCGCGCCGCGACGATCGACGCCTGGGACGCGTGGCCGACATCGCGTACGTTGCGCGTGATCCGCGTGAACGATGCTTCGACGCCGTGGCATGATGCCGACGTGGAAGCGGCGGTACGCCTCCGGCCGGATGCCATCCTGCTTCCCAAGGCGGACACGGCCGCAGGCGTCGCCGCGGTCGCAGAGTTCATCGGCGACCTCGAAGCGGAGCACCACATCCCCGCGGACTCGATCCGGCTCTTCCTCCTCATCGAGAGCCCGCGCGGCGTCCTTGATGCAGAAGCCATCGCGCGCGCGTCGGACCGCGTCGTCGGGCTCGTCTGGGGCGCGGACGATTATCAGGTGGCCCTGGGTGGGCGTCGCCGCCGCGACAACATGGACGTGCTCCACGCGCGCTCCCGCATCGCCATGGTCGCAAGCGCGGTCGGGGTCCCGGCCATCGACCAGGTGTGCACGGAACTCGACGACATGACCGATGTCCTCGTGGATGCGAACTTCGCCGCCGATCTCGGGTATGAGGGGAAGATCGTCATCCACCCGCGGCAGGTGCCCGTGGTGAACGGCGTGTTCGCGCCCACCCCGGGGCAGATCGTGTGGGCCCGAGGCCTTCTCGAGGCGGCGGACGAGGCGGACCGGGAAGGGAAAGGTGCGTTCACCTACGAGGGTCGCATGGTGGACCGGCCGATCATCAGGCAGGCGCGACGCATCCTGGATCTTGCAGGCATGACCGGCCATCCGTGAACCGCCCGTGGGTGGGGCCCCGGAACGACCCTGCGGGTCCGTCGTGTCGGGCGTATCAACACTTCCGGCCCACTCCCCTCCACGCATGGATCCGGCAACAGGCAATGACCATCGTGTGGCCGCCGTCATCGACGATTCCCGGCACGTGGTCCTCGGCCGCGCGCGGCCCCTCGCCCAGACCGGCATCGAGGCCTTCGGCGACGATGCGGCGGGACCCGTGACCCTGCCCCGGACCACCTTCGGCCACTACAACGTGCGCGAGATGGAGGCCCGCGAAGCCCTCACCCTCTGCCGCATGCCCGGCGAACCGTGGTCCCTCAACCCGTACGTGGGCTGCAGCCACGCATGCACCTACTGCTACGTCCCGGACGTGGCCAGGATGGAGCGGGACCGGTGGGGCACCTACACGATCGTGAAACGGAACCTGCCGAACCTCCTTGCCCGCGAACTCAAGCGGAAGGAGCGGCGCGAGGTGTTCCTGTCGAGTGCCACCGACCCGTACCAGCCGGCCGAGGGCGAGCACCG
>JBFILE010000554.1:0-2299 GCA_041599855.1 Thermoplasmatota archaeon | reverse complement strand
GCCCGATACACTGGCCGACCAGGGAGCCCAAGGTGGCCTAGAGGCATTGAGCCGGGTCGTGCGGGACCTGAAACTTGGGGGTCGAGGATTCGTCATTCCGGGACAGGGCACGGGCATGAGTCGGCTCTTCATCCCGCCCCTCGATATGCCATTCGAAGCCCTGCCACGCCTCACCGCCACGGAAGGCGACGGCGCACTCCTTCGGGACAAAGAGAACCGGGGGGCATTCATCGCTCCGCCGGGCGGCGGATTGGAGCGCGCGTGGCTCGAATCCCGAGGGGCACCGATCGGCCGCGGGCCCGAGGAGGCGGCATGGCTGGTACGGACGGCGTTGACCGGCATGGGCCTGGGAGAGCGTGTGACGGTCGGGCGATCCAAGACAGGCATCCGCGTCACGTATGTCCCGCAGGCGTTCAGGGAAACCTGCCGCGCGTCACGGGAAGCCCTTGCGCCGTGGCATATCCAGGGAGGGTGCCCAACCTGCAGTCTCGTGGCCATCCTTGTGGCCCGTTCCATGCAGGCGCCGGTCCGGCTCCGACATGCCGGACTCGACGGAACGCGGGTGTTTCTGGACCTGGAGGTGGGCGAACGCTTCCCAGTGTGAGAACGGCGTTCATGATCATTTCAGCGGCCATCGGCATCACGTGGATCAACCTCCATGGACCCGTGGCATTGACGGCACTCGGCCTCCTGGTCGCCACTGCTGCCGCAGGTGCAACCGCGCCCCGGCACGTCCGACAGCGCCTCGCACCGTTGATCGTCCTCCTGGGAATCGTCCTGATCGTTTCGGGCGCGGACCTGTTCATCTGATGGCCGGTTCGCCGAACCCCGGAAGCCCGGGGCGCCGTGCTCCTCGACGGTCTGCGGTGCAGGAACCGCCAGCCGGCGCCGATGCGCCTGCCCATCGGGCCCGGAGAACCGGGACCCACCGGAATCCGATCCCGCGCACGTCGCGGCCGCGGACGCGGACACCATGGCGGGCACCCTCACGTTGCCGCGGACGACGCGACCGACCACGCGGGACGCAGGAATCCGATGAACGGCACGTGCTGGACGGCCCACACATGCGACCCTGCTCCCGATTCCGGCATGTGCCGAAGCGCCGCCATGTCTTCCTATTCAGGAGGCGCTTCCACACGTTCGAACTCGGCACGGAAGCGGCTCAACCACTCGACGCCGAAAACCGCGAAGATTCCGAGGACGATCCCAAACACGGCGGAGAGGGTCATGTACAGGGCCGGCCTGGGTTCCGATGGCGAGTCCGGCACCGTGGGGGAATCGAACACGATCCAGTACGTCTTCTGGCGCGCCGACGTCTCGGCCTGCCGCTGAGCATCCTGCTCGTTCGTGCCGTCGTAGTACTTGTCGAACTGCTCGGCGCGGGTCAGGTTCTCAAGCTGCGGGCGGAGTTCGCCGAGTGTGCCCACGTATGCCTGCGCAACGTCACGCGCCATGACCGCATCCGGCAGCGTGGCCGTGATGAAGAGGAGATCCTGCGACCGCCCCTGCGTGCCACCGGCCCCGGTGGTGATCTTCACATGACTGCGCAGCTTCTGGCCGATCTCCTCATCGGAGGGCGCTCCCGCCACCCAGGATTCGGAGGCAGGGTCCCATTCCCCCGGAAACAGCACCGGGTACAACCGGGTTCCCGCATCGCCGGCCACCATCACCGCGGCCTGCCGGGATTCGAGCCAGCTTTTCAGGATCTCCGGATGGGCAAGGGGAATCACGGTCGTGGACGCGGCATATTGAGGCGTCGTGAACAGCGTGACCGCACCCCCGGCGGCAAGGGACAGGATGATGATTGTTGCCAGGATCAAGCGCCGCTTGTGGATGACGCGGATGATGTCGACAAGACTGATTTCATCGTAGTCTTCGGCACCGTCGTGGAGCGGGGCCCCCAAGGCTCCACGGGAGGTTTCTGCGCCGACGCGCTCCGAAGGCCTGGCGAGCATGACGCGAACGGCGACGGCGCTTCCTCATTATAAGCGCATCTGAAGTCGAACGGACCGGCAAGCAGGAACCCGGGAGATGGCGGCCCCGCCCGTCAGCGACCATTCCTGCCTGCCGCGCCGCTGCCGCCGAACATCGACATTGACCAACACGTCGAGCAACCCGCCGCCTCGCGTTCCGCCTCGTCCCCGCCCGCACTTGGGCTTTGGGAACACTTATAAATGGGATGTCGATTGGCCTCGCCCGGGGACCATCGCGCTGAGCCATGGGCCGCCCGCGCCGTTGATCGTCGAGGCGTGGCAACCGGAGCGGAATCATGCGACCGACACAGCAAAGCACGCCGACG
>JBFILE010000553.1:0-2301 GCA_041599855.1 Thermoplasmatota archaeon | reverse complement strand
TTCATGCCGCCTCCATCACGCGCTCGTAGTCACTCAGCCACGCGTCGAGCCGCTCGTACTGCGCCCCGAAATCCCAGGGCGTCTTGGTGATCGCCTTCGTGACTGCCGCGTCGAAGTCCAGGCCGAACCCCTCCGCAATCTCCCCGGGCTGGAAGTACACCGCCCGGGGTCCGTAACGGGGGCGGACCACGTAGCCGCCCGCCCCGTCCACCGCGACCTCGTAGAGGTCGGATTTGTAGATGGTGATCACGAGGTTTTCCCTCCCTGTTTGCGTTCCTCGATTTGCGAGACGAGCCGCGACAACTCACTGATTTCCGCCTTGGCGCGCTTCGCTTCTGACGCGGCGTTGTTGACCGCCCGCACGGCCACCCGATGCCGTAGGGTTGCGTCAGCGAGGAGCTTCTGTAGCCCGAGCTTGACCGCCTCGGCGGCGCTCTTGTTCGCGGCGCTCAATCGTCGTCTCCGATTATCCAAGTGCTGGTCTCGGCGTCCCACCCGGCGAGCGTGATGAGCTTGACGTAGACGTCGTCCCAATACCGGGCGCCCTCGGGCGTGTCGGACCACACGAATGCGGACAGCAGTTCAGTCGCCATCGCGCGCGCGTTGTCCCGGTCGTGACTTCTTTCCAACATCGTTTCGTCCTCCAGTGGTTTCACGCGAGGGCGAGCCGCAGCCCGCCCTCTGGCGAAATCACTAGACCCGCTCAGCGCCTTCCATGGTGTGCGCGTTGAACGCACGCCACAGCGTGTCTTGCAGCCGCTCCGCGTCCCATCGGCTGGCCGCGTCGACGATGACCGCGCCCCGCCCCTCGATGTCGATTGCGAAGACCTTGGAGCCGTCACTCAGGCTCCGCGAAGACAAGCGCACCTTGATCATCACGTTCCTCCCATTGTCGCGACCACAGACAGCGCCCACTCCAGGGTCGCGCTGTTGGTCATGTTGCAGATGTAGACGAACCCCTCGGCGGTGTAGTCACCCGCCATGAAGTATTCCCACGCGCTGACGCACAGCGGGTGAGCGTTCGCCGGCGGGCTCATGTGACCTTCGCAATCAGGCCACCGGACATGGTGACCCGCGCGAAGAACTCCCGGCCCCGGCCCGTCAGGTGCGGGCGGTGCGCGACGGTCAGGACGCCGTCGGGCCGGTACTCGGCGCCGAACAGGCTGGTCTCGGTGTAGCGCAGGGGCTGGCCCACCGCCGCCTTGAGCGCCTTCTTGGTGTCATAGCGTACGAGCATCATGGTTCATATCCTCCTGAGTTCGTAGTCAACGATGCCGTTCTGGTCGAGCGTGTAGACCACCTTCCAGCCCCACAGCCCGAGCCAAAAACGGTTGTAGGTGAACGCCAGCGCCCTCATGCGCGGAGCCTCGCAATCTCGTGTTCAACTTCGCGCCGCGCCGTGTACAGCCGCCGCAGCGTCCCGTTGATCGCGGCGCGGTCGTCGCCGTTCTCCGCGAGGGTGATCTGCCAATTGATGGCGTCACGCGCCGCCTCACGGCGCGCTAGGTATTCGCTTTCCATCGTCGCGTTCCTTCCATGGTTTCACGCGAGGGCGAGCCGCAGCCCGCCCTCTGGCGAAATCACGCCGACACGATCCGCAGCACTTCCCGCACGCGCTTCCGCCGCCCCCAATAGCGGGACAGGCGCACCGCGTTGTTGTTCTGGTCTGTGACGTGCAGGTCCCCCACGGTCTGGACGTGCCCCGTCGTGGTCACGATGTAGCGCTCCCCGGGCGTGCTGTAGACCGCCGCCCAGGTTGCCAGTGTCATGCTTCGCGACAGCGGGACCTCGACGTAGCGGATGCCCATGCGATCCATGACCGCGCGCCGCTCGTGACCCCGGGTGCCGCCCTTCCAACCACCACGCCGCGTGTAGAGCGTGCGGAAGGTGTGGGCGACCGCCGCGAAGCTCCGCCCGCCCGCCGTGGCAATCGCGGTCAAGCCGCAATTCGGCCCGTTTGGGGTGTCCGCCGGGCGTGACATGCCTTCCGGGCGGTGCCCCGTCATGTGGTTCAGTCGCGACCGGATCATGCCAGCGCCTCCGAAATCTCCGCCTCAAACATGCCGGCGTCGCGCAACTGCCGCACCGCGACGTGCAGCGCGATCAGGCCGCGCCTGTAGTTGGACAGGACCGCCGCCCGCGCGTGGTTCAGGTCGTAGACGTCGTTCTGCCGCTCGCGCGGGTTCCGCCAATGTGCGTGCCTCATGTTCGATCCTCCGGTTTGCATGGTTTCACGCGAGGGCGAGCCGCAGCCCGCCCTCTGGCGAAATCACGCGAAGTCGCCTGTCCGCGTCCAGACGA
>JBFILE010000552.1:0-2302 GCA_041599855.1 Thermoplasmatota archaeon | reverse complement strand
GCGGGCCACGGGGCTCCGCCGCGTCAATGGCCCGCGGGAACCGCGCAATCGCCGGCTTGCGGTCGCAGGCCATGCGGCCGGACGTTCAAAGCAGCCCGACCATCCAGAACGTGAGCGCGACGCCGAGGCCCTGGACGACGAGGCATGCGACGACGAGTTCGACGAGGATGCTCGTCATCACGTTGATGGCGCTCGTCAACTGCACGGTCTTCTGGTGACCGAACACCATGAAGTTCTCCACGACCCCTTTCGCGAAGCCGGCGTCCACGGGTTCCAGGTCCCGGATGGCGCGTTGCACGGTGGCCCGCGAGATGTCCGCGATCTTTGCCGGATCGCACATGCTGCCCACGGGGCCGTAGCTTCCCGCGACCGCGTTCACGCTGTGGTTGTCCGTGGTCATCACCTGACTCACGTCCACGAGGTCCGCGAGGGCCTCGTGGATGCGACCGGTGACATCGGGGAGCATGTTGTTCCCGTCCCACAGCACGTACGCCGTCCGCTGGGCGGGAGGGCCGGTTCCGTCGCGGCTCGCTCCAACATCCACGATGAGGACCTGGACGCCGGCGTCCCCGATGCCGTCGCTTCGCGTGAAGCTGGACACGTCGCGGGAGACGCCGACCCGCACGTCTTCCCGCTGGCCACCTGCGAGCGCGGCGGCCGTGGCCCCGTTCGCGGCGGTCTCGATGGCGTCGGCGCGCGGCGTGCATGGGAAGACCGCACCGGCCCCCGGTGACAGCGAATTGTGGCAGTCGATGAAGATGGCCTCATCGATCCCGGCGTTCCGGGCGGCGAGTTCCGCGGCGCGCCCGACGCCGTAATCCACGTCGTCGATGGGTTCGGGCCAACTCGTGTACGAGAGGAGGCTCCCGCCGCGCACGGCCGCCGGGTCGCGTCCGGGTGCGGCAGCCCCCGCACCGAACACCTGGCTCGTCACCCGGATCGTTTCGCCCGATTGCCCGGCCACGGTGGCGGCGGACGCATACTCCATGCCGACCAGCGTCTCGCGGACGGCATTCCCGAACCGCTCGACTTCCCGCGTGCTCGCGGGATTGTAGTCGTGGGTCGCGGATCCGTGGGGGACGAGGACCATGCCCACGTCGGGCAAGGATTCCGCGACCTTTGCAGGGAGGTCCCCGCCGCCGAGTTTCCCGATGGGGCCGGGGTGGATGGCGGGAACCACGATGGCGGCCTTCACCTCGCCGCTCCGGCGGCGGAACGCGACGACCCCGAACTTGGCCCGGATGGGTTCGGCGAAGCGCCCGATGACCTCCTCCCCCTCCATGGTCCCCGTGGTCAGGTGGTCGAGGTAGTAGCGGAAGAGTTCGCTCGCGCTCACGTGGAAGTTCTTCTTCAGGGGCGCATCGAAGATGTGGAGGAAGAACAGGAGGGGCACGAGGAATGCGATGGGCAGGAGGACCGCGAGGAGGAATTCGTCGGCGTCGAACCCGAACATGGTGGCCACGAGCGGTACACCGACCAGGGCCTGCAGGCCGCTCACGGGCAACGTCCTGAGGTGGCGGTTGTCGCTGATGGCGAAGAGTGCGGCATGGCGGACGCTCCATGTGGACAGGTAGCCGAAGAGGAGGGCGTAGCTCGCCGGGAACTCCCAGATGAGACGGAACGGAAGGGACAGCACGAGGCTTCCCGCCACGATGGCGACCCCGACTGCCGCGAGGAATGCCGCGCGCTTGTAGTAGAGGGTGCCTCCGAGGAGGTTTGCCAGGGGCGCGGAAAGGGGGCCGGCTACGAGGGCGGGGGCGCTCACCACGATGAGGCCGAGGAGTGCGCCCTCCGGACTCGGGGACAGGACGAGTCCCGCGGCCGCGCCGGCAAGGATGCAGAAGAGGTAGGCAAGGCCGGTGTGGGGTGCCGAGAAGATGACGCCGGACACGCGGGCGCTGCGCTCGACGCTCTCCTGGATCGAGTTCTCCGCGTGGTCATGACCGCCACCCACGGCGCGCGATATGGCCGGTCGCCGGTAATAATCATCCGACCCGGCGCGCGAGGTGTCGAAGGGTCGCATGGCCATGCGCAGGGGCGTCGGTGTTGGGCGGCGCCGGGGCGTCTTGACGTAGGGGCATGCCGTGAGGGGAATGCGAAACGCCGGGAGCCGGGGGGAGTTGGGGCGGCATCGATCATGGTCGACTGGCCGCCCACCCGCTCCTGCACGGACGGCTGCAATGCCCTGCGGCGGTGGACACCCTCCATGTCACGGGCACCGGGATCCTTCGGGCAATGGGGGCCGTGGCCGGCATCCATCCTGCATGAAACGTCCCATTTTCGTCATTGTCCGCATCGTGTG
>JBFILE010000551.1:0-2302 GCA_041599855.1 Thermoplasmatota archaeon | reverse complement strand
GTCGCCCGACGGGAATGAGATGCCGGGGGCGTTCCGGCGCATGGTGTCGAAGTTCTGAGCGTGTGTGGCGTCCGCGTGTCGCGCCGAACGTGCAGGTCGCCTGAGGCCACTGGAGTCGGTCGATACCTGTGACCGTTTGCGATCACGGGCCGCGTGCGACCACTTGCGCTCCTCGTCGCCTGCGACCGCTTGGGCTGGCTCGGTGCCGCGGCACCCCGATCACTCGTCCGCCGCCTTCTCCCCGCTGCGCCCCTGCAACCGGTACATGGCGACAATCTCCTCCGTGGACGTGGCCTCCTCCGCGGACTTGTCGTCCCGCCACTTCCCGGTGAACCGGGGAAACCGCATGGCGACGCCCGCGTCCGGCTTCAACACGCCAAACGCGGCCGTGTGGGTCGGGGACAATGTCAGCTCGAACGCCAACACCTCGGCAACGAGG
Source organism: Thermoplasmatota archaeon (assembly GCA_041599855.1). Lineage (GTDB taxonomy): Archaea > Thermoplasmatota > SW-10-69-26 > JACQPN01 > JAJPHT01 > JBFILE01. The sequence continues at coordinate 1,863 of JBFILE010000551.1, read as the reverse complement.
ACGGGCTCGAACCAGAAGTCGGCAACGAGGTTCGATCGGACCCGGGGATGCCTGTGCTCGATCTGATGGGCCGCGAACATCTCCGGCATGCGCGCGAGCATGGCATCATCGAACCCGGTGCCCAGCTTGCACACCGTCTCGAAGACATCCGTGTCCGGGTTGTACGCGGCCACGAGGAGGGCACCGTACCAGCCCTTGCGGCGGCCCCGTCCTGCGAAGGCGCCCACCACAACAAGGTCCACGGTGTCGTCCATGGCGCTCGCCTGGTAGTCGCGCTTGAACTTGATCCACTGCCACCCGCGGGCACCCGCGCGGTACCCGGAGTCCTCCGCCACGCTCTTCGCCATGACGCCCTCGGCCCCGTCGGACATGGCCTCGTCGAACAGGTGATCAAGGTCCTCGGTGGACGCCACGAGCTCGTAGCGGCTGAAGCGGACGCCCTTCGTGCCCTCCGCATCGAAGGCGGATTCGAGGATGGCGCGGCGGTCCGGGAGGGGCCGGCCCGTGAGATCCTCGTCATCCATGAGGAGCGCATCGAAGAGCACCATGGCCACCGGAATCTCCTCAGCCATGCGTGCGAGGTCATGCTTGCGGCCACGTCGATGGGCGACCTCCTGGAAGGACCGCATGGCACCGGTCTCCCGGTCCACGGCAACGACCTCCCCTTCGACGATGGCCGTGCTGTTCCTGAACGCCTGCTTCAGGTGCTCGACCACATCCGGGAACTGGTCCGTCAGGTTCTCGAGGCGCCGCGAGAACAGTTCCACGGTGCGCGCCGCGCCGGCATCGCCCCGGATGTGGGCCTGCACGCGGAGGCCGTCGTACTTGTACTCGACCGCGGCGGTGCCGCCGAGCTTCTCAAGGATCTCGTGGGCATCGGGCAGGCGCTCGGCGAGCATGGCGCGGATGGGCACGCCGGGTTTGAGCCGGATGGCGTCGAGGGCGTCGAGGCCGTCCTTCCGCAGGGCGCGGGCGACAAGGCCGATGTCACTCGACACGTTGTACGCGCGCTCGATGGCGGGGCGATCCTCCTTGGTCGCGAACGCCTGGGCGAGGGCATCGAGGAGGGTCATGTCGGCCACGCCGAGACGGAGTTTCCCGTTCACGGTGCGCACGATGTACCGCGCGCTCACGGGGTCTGCGCGCAGGAGGAGCTTCTGGAGGAGGGCGAGCTTCCGGTCCTGGCTGCCGGATCCCGTGGCCTTCGCCAAGTCGTGAAATCCCTGGAACACGTCGAGGACCGTGAGGTCCGCCTCGTCCTCGTCGTCGTCTTCGTCATCGCCACCCATGCCGAACAGGGTGGTCTGGCGGGCCGCTTTGGGCGCGCTGGAGGCGGCGGTCGTCCCGGCCTTCCCGATCGGGCCCTTCAGGACAGATTCCGCCGTGTCCCCGAGGTCCCCGGTCTCGTGGTACTTCGCAACGATGTCCGCCTCCGTGTGTCCGGTGGCGAAGGTGAGGGCGCGGATGACGAGCTTCTCCGCAATGCCCATCTCGAGGCCCATGAAATCAGGGGCGATGGCGCCGCGGTTCAGGTAGAGGAGCGCGGGGAGTTCCTCCGCATCCGCCTCCTTCACGAGTTCCACCAGGATGTCCGTCATCTCAAGGCGCTTCGTGGTGGCCCCGAGGCGATCGTAGAACTCGGCGAGGCGGGCGTAGCGCACGGGCCGGGGAGGGGGGCGGTCCCTGAAAAAGGTTGAGCGCGGCGGCCGGCGGACCGGACGGGCGGGGCGCCGTGGGCCGTTCGCGGTCGCGGCGTCCGTGGATCGCGCGCCGGACCCCTGGCGAAGGGCATCCCAGGCGGCGGGTCTGATCGGCGGAGGGCATCCCGGGCGGCGGGTCCGATCGGGGGCCCCCCCCGGGCCG
>JBFILE010000550.1:0-2303 GCA_041599855.1 Thermoplasmatota archaeon | reverse complement strand
CGTGGGGGTCCCGCAATTCGTAGTAGGTCGCCCAGTGCGAAGCGGCGCCCGCCGGAGCCATCATGACGACGGCAAGGAGGAGGACGGGCAGGAAACGGACGGGGGAGACGAGGGACATGACGGGCAGGCTCCGCCTGCTACGTGGTCGGGAGACCTTTGAAGATTTTCCCTCCCCTGTTCGGTGACAACGGGCGGCCGGTGCGGACGGATCAACCCAAGCCGCGGCCTGCGAGGGATGCGGCGTACCCGTGGACGCACTCCGCCTGCCCGTTCTTGCGCATGACGCCTTCGCTCCCCGGGACACGCGCCCAGAAGTGGCGGAGGGCGTCCGAGGCGGTCATGCCGTGCTCGGCGATGAGGACGCAGGTGGCGGCGGTGCCGGCGCGGCCCCATCCGGCGCGGCAGTGGACGAGGGCGGGGACATGCCGGGGCACGGTCCGGTAATCATCGATGAACCGTGCGAGGTGGTCCTGGGACGGGGGTTCGTCATCCACCCAGAAGTGGGGCCGCCAATCGAAGCCGCGTTCGCGCAACCGGTCACCGGGGACGTCCTCCTCGAAGCTGAACACCACCCGGATCCCAGCCTGTTCAAGGGCATCGAAATGATGCTCCTGGGCGGGGATCGCGGAGCGGTGCAGGTTCTCGTGGATGGGGGTGACGCCGCCGAGGCGGTCGAACCAGTCGTGCCCGAACACGGTTCCGGATGGGGCGTTTCCCGGCATAACGGCTCGCCCGGCGGGGCTGCCCCTTGGGTGGGTCGCTCGCGGGGTCGACCGCCGATCATGAAGCAGCAAGGGCACGAGGTCGCGGCCGGGACCGTGGTGCGTCGGCCCGTGGGATTGGGTGCCCGTTCCCCGGGTCCCATCATGCGCCGGGCGCCGTGCCGGCCATCGACGATGCGCGAGCGCCATCGACGATGGGGCCAGAAGTGCCGTCGCCCGGGACTGGCGAGGAGGGGGGTGCATGACCCGCTCGAAGAACCCGTGGTACCCGGATCGCGAGAACCCGACCGAGACGCAGCACAAGCCGGACGCGGCACCGGTCCCGAACAACATCCAATACCAGCGGGACCTGGCGCGCATGGGCCCCGACCGGGGCCGCGAGGATGAGCGCGACCTCAAGGGCGGGGAACGGCCCGGGGTCCCGAGCCGGATCAAGGCGGCCCTCGAGCGGATCCGCGGCAGCCGCGGCACCGAGGAAGGGCAAGCGTCCGAAGAGGAGTGACGGGGCCTCGCCCGATCCCGGCCGGCACGGCCCGCGCGTGCCCACTGGTGGCCGGGAAGCACTCCCCTGCGACCCGCGCCCGTGACGGCCCCGTCAGAGAACGGCGGCCACGATGTCCACGTCACGCACGCGTTCCGCGCCCACCTCGATGCCTTGTTCCGCGTCCTTGTACGCGTCCATCGTGATCGTGACGTCCACCATGAGGGGGACGCGGGACCCACCGGCCGGGAACAGGATGGCATCGTCACTCGTGAGGGCGACGCTCGTCGAGTACGCGCCGCCGCACGTGTTCCGCCAGTTCAGCGTCACGGGGTCGGAGCCTGTGAGGACCTCCACGCTTTCGGGGTCGAAAACGGGGCGCGTCGTCTGGGCCACGTGGCGGACGAGGATCGCGTTCTCCCACTCGCCCATGGGCGTCACGGTGAAGGTGCCGCCTTTCCCGTAGGTGCTCTCGCAAACGTCGATGACCTCGGTGAATTCCGCGGTGTGCGGCCACGGGTACGGTGGATTCCGGCACGCGTTTGCGATGGCGTCGAATGCGTCGGGGTCCGCGGGGCTGCATACGGGCCCCACGTGGCCATCCCCGTTCACGTCATTCCAGAGGAAGAGGCGTGCCTCGAAGAGGAGCCAGTGGCTGGACGTGCGTGAGCCTTCCACGTTGGCGCCGTACGGGTCGAGCGTGCGGGCGCGGGCCGCGTCCAGCTTCGGCAGCGACTGGCAATAGAGGGACTGGCTCTCCTCGATGGAGGTGGACGGGACCGCGACGTACGCGCCGCCGCACCATGCCGTGCGCGCGAGGTTGTCGAGGTACAGGTGCGGGCCGTCCTGGTATCCGGGGTACGCGTTGCCGCTTCCGAGTCGGTCACCGACGCCCCCGAAGAGGGCGCGGCCCTCGGAGTCATCCCACACGGTGTCGGGCTCCCGACGGTCCGGCGGTCCCTGCACGTGCTGGTACGTGAGGAACGGATCGTTCGCCGTTGCCAGCACGTCGTTCGCAACGCCGATGGCGAAGATGGCGGCAGCAAGACCTTCCGAGACCGCTTGGGCATAGATGGGATTCGTGACCTGCGCGACGTCGT
>JBFILE010000549.1:0-2311 GCA_041599855.1 Thermoplasmatota archaeon | reverse complement strand
TCTACCACATCACGCGCTTGTACGACTGCGCGACCACGGATTGGGCCGACACATCGCCCGAGAGCGCGGAGGTGCGCCGCGCACTCGGCGACCTACGCCACGCCACCGGCGACGAGCGCGGCCGCGACTTCCCACTCAACACGCCGACCCCCGTCGGCTTGCGGAGCCACCCGTTCGCCACACCGGTGAAGGCCGGCGAACGCCTCTTCCTCACCGTGGCCGCGGGCTCGCCCGAGATCGTGCCGGACGCTCGCATGCCGCGCATCACGGTGACGACGGGGGCGGGTGTTGTGGGGTCGGTCGTGATTCCTGTTGTGGAGGGTGCGTTGGCGTTCGATGAAGGCGCGGCGATGGCGGAGCCCGGGGCACGGGCGGGCCCCTTGCGCGGCTCACCACTATGGTTCTCTCATCTCGCCCCACTCCGTTGACGTCCTCGCCAAAACTGGTATTAAGGGTCGGTCGGCTCGAACGCCATGCGCAATCTGGGTGCACTCGCCACGCTTGCGATCGTCGTCGTGGCAGGTTGTTTTGGGCCGTCCGAGCCCGCAGGGGACGAGACCGGTTCCGCCGCGGATGCCGAGTGGCCGCGATGCGAGCATCCGTGGCCGTGCGCCGACGGCTCCGAGTGGCCGTTGAATCTGACCGGACCGTTCGCAGTGCTCGAGCCTGAGGATGTGCGGATCACGAGCCACGACGGGATCGTGCTGCATGGCACCGTATGGCGGCCGGCCCTCCCCGACGACGTGGTCGCGCCCGTCGTCGTGTACTCATCGCCCTACTTCTCGCAGAACAGGAACAACAATCCGGTCAACGGCGGAAGTGGATCAACGAGCAACCCCAGCCAGATGGAGCTGGACCACTTGCGCCAATTCCCTGAGAACGGCTTCGCGTTGCTCCTCGTCAGCGTCCGCGGCACGGGTGAATCCGGTGGTTGCCTCGGCTGGAGCAGCCCGGACGAGCAGAAGGACCATGGCGTCATCGTGGACTGGGCGGCGGAGCAGCCGTGGAGCAACGGGCGCGTCGGTTTCTGGGGCATCTCATACATGGGCACGACCCCCTGGGAAGCGGCGATCCAGGGCCGCGAGAGCTTGAAGGCCATCTGGGCCGCCGGCGTGATCACCGACTGGTACCTCCAAGGGTACGACATCCAAGGCCGGGCCCTCGAAGGGTACAACGCGTTCACGCTCGATCGCTACCTCGGGATCGGGACCCCCAACTGGCCCCTTGGCGTGCCCAGCTCGCGCATGGGCGACTATGCCACCGCAGCCACGACGCGAGCTTGCCCGGACACGCCACGCCACGTCACGCGACAAGCTGCCACGCAATACACAGACGATCGCTATCCCACCTGGTTCACGGAGCGGCGGCTCGTCGACCACTTCGCGGATGTGACGGCGGCCGTCCTCGTGCCCCACGGTCAACGCGACAACTCAGGTCACCGCTTCCAAGAGGACATCATCTGGGACGCCCTCCCGAACGCGCCCAAATGGTTCATCCTCGGGCAATGGGGCCACACCATCGACTTCACGGAGCAGTTCAAGAACTACACCTACGCGAGCGATCAAGTCAACCTCACACAGGCATGGTTCGACTTCTGGCTGAAAGGCGTGGGCGAGGCGCCCCGCGTCGGCAAGGTGGATTACCAGGACACGTCAGGAGTTTGGCACGAGACCTCCCGGTGGCCACCGAGCGCCAACGACGTGGCGCTCCATCTCGGGGCCGGGGGCCTAGGAACCGACGCAAGCGGCACCGGAAGCTTCCGCGCGGCGTCCGCGACCACGAACTCGGAACCGCTCGATGACCTTGTTCCCGGCGACCAGGACTTCGCGTGCGGCCCCGCGGACGACCGGGAGACCGTGCTCGCGTATGTTTCCGAGCCCATGACGGGCACGGTCGCAGGGAATCCTTACGCGATCCTTGAACTCGAATCTACGATGCGAGGCGGCGATTTCCGTTTCGAGCTCTGGGCGACCCCGAACGACGACCTCTGCACGGACGCGGACGTGAACCGCTTCCTCTCGCGCGGGGGCGTCGACCTCCGCTTCCACGAAGGCGGCTACACCGGTACGGACTTCCCCACGGACACCCCCACCACGGTCCGGGTCGATCTCTACAGCATGGCCGCCGCTCTGCACGAGGAACGGTTGGTCGTGGTGCTGAAACCGTCTGTGGAGCCGACCGCTCAGCCTTGGAATCCGACAATCACGATCCATGGTGCGAGCCAGATCGTCCTGCCCTTCGTTGAAGGCACCGCCGGCGGCGTTGCCCCCAACGAGGCGCCGCCGAGACCGTTCATGCCGCCCCAGTGATG
>JBFILE010000548.1:0-2314 GCA_041599855.1 Thermoplasmatota archaeon | reverse complement strand
GGCGAGAATGTCGCACAGGTCCGCGGAAGCGAGAAGCACGCTGTCGGAGCGTTCGGTCAGCTTGACCTGGATGGCCTCATCCGTGAACAGGGCGGTCGCCTCGGTGGTGTCATCGAGCTCGAGGCGGACTTTCCCGATGAGCGTGGAGAGATCATTGGTGAAACTCATGCTGGGACCGCCATCGTGCGCCGGGAGTCCCCGGGGATCGGGCCGGTGACGATGCACACCCGGTCCAGGCCGCCGCGCGCCCCGGTCTCCCCGGACGCCGTGTCCTGCACGTACACAAACCACTGGGCGCTCGTGGCGTCATCGGTCACGAAGAACCGCAAGCCGACCGGGACGGGGCCGTCCGCGCTGCGATCGAACCCCAGCCAGGACCCGCCGAACGTGTCCCCGGATGGCCCGTTCGGGAGCCGGGTCATGTTCGTGACCGCGCTCCCACCAACCTGATCGAAGTACGGGCGCATCCACCCGTTGTCGTCCTCGTCGCGGTCAACCCAGGCAACCATGAAAATCTCCTTGCCCTTGATGTCGGAGACCGGCAGGGTGCCGCGCACGTACGCCTGCCCCTCGGCGGACTGGCGCAGGTCAATCAGGAACGCGGAGCTCGGGCTCATGCCACCCCACCCCGCAGGCAGCGACCCGCGGCCCGTAGCCGCGGCGGCGGCGGGCGTGTACGTGCCGTCCGTGAGGTTCACCGGCTCCACATAGGTCGGTCCCTGCTGCTGTGTCAGGGTGGCGGTCGCGCCGCTGGTGCAGTTCTTGTTGCAGGTGATCTGCGTCGCGGAGTCGATGCTCAGGATCTGCGTCTGCGACGGCAGGTTGCCGCCACTCACGTACGCGCCGACCTTCAATCCCGTCGTGCTGCTCACGGTGACCACGGGGCTGCTGGTGGTAAACGTGGAGGAGCCCAGCACGATCCGGCCCGCGCGCACGCCCATCTCACCATTCGTCACTAGATTCCGGGCGGTCCGGTCGAAGGAGGACGGGCTGCGCGGGATCGAGGACAGGGCGATGGGGAGCTCGGCGGTCAACTGCGCGGCGGCGGTAGCCGCCCACAGTGCTTGGCCCGCAGCGTTGGGGTGAATCCCGTCCACCTCCAACAGGTCCGCGACCGCGGTAGCGGACGCCTCAAACGCGCCCCACACGTCCAGGAACCCGTCGCCGCGCAGCGCCGCGTACTCGAGGGTCTCGATCCTGCGGGCGGTCATGTCCGTGTCCGTGGTGGACGGGGGCTGGGCGACCAGCATCAGCCCTGACCCCGGCACCTGCTGCGCAAGCCACTCCCGGAACACCCGGAGGTCCGTGCCCCACTGGTGCGCCGGTACCGCGCCGCTGGACCCGTGGTTGCGGCCAAGGGCGATGAACGTCAGGTGCGGGTCCACGCGCTGAAACTTGATCGAGGGGGAGCCCACGCCCATCGCGTGATGCGTCGTGGCACCCGGCATCGCCCACAGGTAAATGTCCAGGTTCGGTCCGCCGCTCCCGGCTTGCACGGTGGTGGGGGAGGCGTAGGCGTCGTTGGTGGCGGTCAGGTTTACGCCGGTCAGTGACCGTGACGCGTTGCCCGACAGGGTGATCGTGCTGGTCCCCCCACCGGAGGAGATCGTGGTGCCCTGCGGGATGCCGGCCCCGCGGATGCGCTGCCCGTTCGCGAACGTGCCCGACGCGGTAGCCACGCTCGCCAGGCTCGTGTTGCTCGCGGTCGTGTTGCCCGTCCCGGTCGCGATGTCGAACTGGTGCACGCGCACCCTCGCGGTGGGCCACTGGTCCGCCAGGCGGTCGGCCATCAGGAACACCCACTCGTCCGCGCCGTTGCTCATCGAGTCCCCGATGACCAACATGCGCGCGTCCACCCCGGCGTCCAGGCGCTGCTTGATGAACTGGCCGACCGGAGCGCCGAACCGTGACGGTGACACCGAGAACTGCGCGGTCATCAGCCCAACAGGCCCTCCGCCTGCAACGCGTCAACCACCGCGTTCAACACCTGCTTAGTGTTCGCCACATCCGCGATCAACGCGTTCAACGTCACCGGGATGCTGTTCGCCTGCGTCTGGTTGAACCCGTACGGGGTCACGTTCGTCGCCGCCACCTGCGACACCGCACTCGTCGTCGGCGCAGCATGCGTCACGGTCGACGTCGAGTAGGTCTGCGTGACCGCCGTAGGCGACGCCGGGGGAGCGAACCCCTTGCGGTAGATCGACGCCATTAGGAGGCCTCCACGTACGCGTAGGTCACACCGTCACCGCTGACCGTGCTGTCAATCCACACGTCCGACAGTTCGTCCACACCATCCTGCGAGAGCGTGAACGTC
>JBFILE010000547.1:0-2345 GCA_041599855.1 Thermoplasmatota archaeon | reverse complement strand
GCCCGGCGAGCGCCGCGACCACTCCCGCAAGGATCGCAGCCACGAGGGCCACGTACACCACGGCGTACGGGTACATTGACCCCCGTGAGATGGCGACGCCGAGGCCGATCACGAACCAGGCGAGCATGCCGACGAGCCCGGCCATGTACGTGAACCCGATCACCTGGAAGCGGGGCGTGAGGGGACGGAACGCGGCGGCTGTCCACGCCGCGAGGGCGCTGAGGGTGAGGGGAATCGGCCCGAGGAGGCCGAGGGACAGCGGGATCGACAGGAGGAGGGCGGCGATCGACGTGGTCAGCGCCACGGCGGCGACGCGCGGACGCGGGCGGGCGTTCACGAACCCGGGACCGGGAATGTCCGACTTCAGGCTTCTCCCGATTTGCACGCGCGATAGCGAACGGGGCCCGCCTTCGGCCGCGCGTCGTGGTCGCAGGCGCGAGCCCTCGTGCCCACCGGGTGCCGCTTGCGGATTCCCGTTCCGGCGCGGCCACGGAGTGCCCGTGGACGCTCAGCGCCGACGAAGGGCGACGGCGAGCGCGCCGAGGCCCGCGACCGTCACGAGCACGCCCGGTCCCGGAGCTTCCACGATGGGCACCTGTTCGAGGGCGTTGATGGGGATGTTGCCGGCTCCCTCAGGGAGGATGAGGGGGGCGCCGTTCTCCCACGCGAGGGCGTAGCTCACGCGGCCACCGAGGTCGGTGAACACGTCGATCCGGCCCGGCATCATGTCTTCACCAGGGGCGACGGACGGCACGATGCGGAAGCTGACGACGGTGGCTTCACCGGGCTTCAGTTCGCCGCCGGTTCCGTTGGTCAGGACCTCCGCCGTCCAGGATGCGCCCACGACTTCCGCGTGGACATGCTGCGACCCTTCCTTCAGGAGCGTCGTGATGACGACATCCAGGGTCTGGGGCTCCCCGGCGCGGGGCGTCACCGTGGCCGTTGCGTACTTGGACGGGCCCGTGAGGGCCACGCTCGATTCCAGTCGGCCGCGCCCGCTGAAGGGATACAGTGCATCCGGAACCTCAAGCTGGCCCCCGCTGCCGGGCACGTAGATTGTGCCGGGCGCGGCGTCGCGAAGGTCGCCGTCCACGAAGCTTTCCACCGTGAAATCGGTGAGGGCGTCGCCGACGCTGAGGTTCGCGCCGTTCAGCGAGATGGCGGCGCGCTTGATGATGACTTCCGTCGCTTCGATCGCATAGTCGAGGAAGTCGAAGTCCGTCGTGAAGGTCTTGCCGTCCGTGGTCGCGAAGTACCGCTCGATCTCACCGGCCGGCGAATTCATGCGGAACACGACGCGGAACTCGCTCTGGCCCGGCGGCCGACCCGCGTGGTCGCCGTAGAGGATCGTCCGGAAGTACACGGTGTCGCCGGCCACCGCATCGCCCAGGTCCTCCATGTGGGCCTCGCCGAGGAACACCTGATAGATGTCGTAGCCGCCGGTCTCGTAGAAGGAATCGTCCGCCTCGTCCTCGATGAGGTGGATCTCGGTCTCGGCGGCCTGCTCTGAACCGTGGGCGGTCGCGAAGGGGGCAAGGGCCGTGGCCACGAATGCGGCGACGGCGAGGCACAGGACGAGTCGGATGGTCACAGGGAATCCTCCGGGAATGATCCGCGACTCCGCGCCCGGATTCTAATGCTTTGTGGTGGGGCGGTTCGCCACGGCGGCTTCGTGGACGGCCCCTGCTGACTCCCGCGCGGCCTCGGGATCCGCGATTCCTGCCCGTCTCCGGCGAGCCGAGGTCGTGCCGGTACCGTCGCGCCTATTCCACCCGCCGCTTCCGCACCCGGAAATCGACCAGATCACCCTCGCGGATGCCCTGCTCGCGGGCCACATCGTCCGGGAGGGTCAGGACCATGAGGTGTCCCCATTTTCGGACGCGACCGGGGATGACGCGGGGACGGGCCGGGAATGACGGGAGATCCGACTGCACGGTTTTCGCGAGGCGGGAGATGGCGTGAGGTTTTGCCCACCCGGGCCAACAGGGGGTCGCCCGCGACCGGGTTCGGCAGCCGAACCTCCTCGCATCTCCCCTCCCCAACCTCCCCCACGCCGCGTTTTCCATGGGGCCGTTCGGCGAGGCTTCACTCCCCCGCGCGCCACGTATCCCCGTCGCGCACCGCCCGCCCTTCCTCCTCCAGCTTGAGGAGCACGGCGATGAGGCTCCGCTCCGCAAGGCCCCACGCCATCGGCGGCGTGTCCTCATACGCATCGGGAACCAGGTCCTTCGCGTGGGCACCCTTCGGGTGCTTCGCGAGGGCGGCGACGATCTTCACCTCGCGGTCCTGCCGGTGGCGGACGAGGGTGTCGATGGCGCGGGCGGCATTCGGGAACGCGGGCCCGT
>JBFILE010000546.1:0-2353 GCA_041599855.1 Thermoplasmatota archaeon | reverse complement strand
CGAGTTCGGTGACAACGGCATCCCGGCAAGCGTTGCCAAGTGAGGGCGAAGGACGTCGGATCGCCACCCTCCCGTTGGCAGGAAGGGTCCTTCGGATCGGTCGCGGGGCGGTGGCGAGGCTACCGCCCGATTGTCGGCCGCTGGACACGGCTTCACGGTGGCGGGGTGCGCGGGCATCGGTGACTTCAGGGGGACCGGGGTGATGCTCGGCCGCGGCGCCGAGTGCGGACGCCCGCGACCCATTGGCGGCTTGGCATCCCGTGGGCCGATGCCGCCGGGGCCGATCCGACGTTCAGAATGACTTTTCCCGGACCCCCGCCTTCCCGCGGCCCATGCCTGTTGCCGACCACCGCGTCTTCGACTGCCACCTGCACGTGCAACCCTGGCATGAGATCCGGCCCGCCGTTCGCGCGCTTCTCGAATCGGAACGCGCCGGCGACCTTGCGCAGATCCTGTCATGGCAGAAGGACCCGCAGAACCTCATCGACTTCCTCGACGAGGAAGGCATCGACCGCGCGGTCCTCGTGAACTACGTGGCCCCCGACGTGTCCGGATTCACCGAGGCCGTGAACCCGTGGGTCGCCGAACTGTGCCGGCACCACCCGGACCGACTGGTCCCCATGGGGAGTGTGCATCCGCACCGCGTGGACGACGTGGAAGCCGCCGTGGATGCCTTGGTCGGACTCGGCATCCGCGCCTTCAAGGTGCACCCGAGCCACCAGCTCTACCACCCCCTCGCGTACCTCCCCGAATTCGGCGGCGACGAGCGTGTCGGCACGCTGTGGCGAACGCTCGAAGCCCGCGGCATCCCCGTGACCGTCCACACGGGAACCAGCGTCTTCCCGGGCGCCCGGAACCGCTACGCGGACCCCATGCTCCTCGACGACGTCGCCGTCGATTTCCCGAACCTCACCCTCATCCTCGCCCACTGCGGGCGACCCCTCTGGACCGATGCCGCCGAATTCCTCGCGCGCCGGCACCCGAATGTGCACCTGGAATTGAGCGGCATCCCCCCCAAGCGGCTGCTCCACTACCTGCCGCGCCTCGAATCCCTGAGCCACAAGGTGCTCTTCGGAAGCGACTACCCGGGCCCCGGTGTGCGCAGCGTCCGCGGCAATGTGGAAGCGTTCCTTGACCTGCCCATCGGGGACGCCGCCAAGCGCGCCATCCTGTGGGGGAACGCGGAGCAGATTTTCGGGGCGTGAACTCTCCGCAACCTTCACGACCCTCGACCGCTTCGCACGCCCCAAGGCGACCTCCCGTGCCCGATGCCACCCGCCGTGCATCCGCCCCGTCCGCCATGTACGCGGACGCCGTCGCCGCACCCCTCCGGCCCCGACTGGTGTCCGTCACCATCCGCGCAAGCCGCGCGTGGGACGCCGTCGACCCGCTCCAGTTCATCCAGGCCGCCACCGAAGCGCCCCGGCTCCTCATCGAGGACCCGGAAACCGGCCTCGTCCTCGCCGGCGAAGGGGCCGCGCACACCATCGCCGTGGACGGCAGCGACCGCTTCTGGGTCGTGGAGGTCGAAGCCCGGCGCATCATGGTCGCAACCCACCACGAGAGCCGGGACCCGGGAGCTCCCGCAGGCCCCAGGTTCCTTGGCGGATTCTCCTTCTTCCCGGACCACGTGCCGCAGAACGTGTGGCGCTGCTTCCCGAGCGCGTGGTTCGCCCTCCCGCGCGTCCTCCTCACCCGGCGCGACGGCGAGACGTGGCTCACGCTGACGCGGGACCTCGACCCCGACCGGGACGTGGACCACGCCGTCCGCGAACTCACCGAAGAGGCGGAAGGATTGGCCCCGCCCGACGGTGCGACCGGCGCCGACTCCCACGCCGATCCCCCCCGCCATCCCGACGGCGGCGCCGGCACCAACGTGGATGCGCCCGAAGCGCCTGCGCGCCGCGCCAAGATCACCATCGACGCCGCCGCATCCGACGACGAGGTCCGCTGGCGGAACGCCCTTGAAACCGTGATCGAGCAACTCGTGGACGGGGACGCCGAGAAGGCAGTCATCGCCCGCACCGCTGAAGCCTCGACCGGCGGGGCCCTCGATCCAATCCGCGTCCTCGCCCACCTCGGAACCCGCAGCCCCGGCTGCTCCCGGTTCCTCATCGAACCCGAGCCCGAGAATGCATTCCTTGGCGCCACGCCCGAAACCCTCCTCAGCGTCGTCGGCCGCGACGCCCGGACGGCTGCCCTTGCGAGCACCATGCGTGCAGGCGCCGGGGAAGCCGAGGACCGCAGCCTTGCCGCCCGGCTCCTCGCGAGTCCCAAGGAACGACGGGAACACGATCTGGTCGTGCAGGCCCTTCGCCGGGGCCTCGAACGCTTCGCGACCGACGTCACCGTG
>JBFILE010000545.1:0-2360 GCA_041599855.1 Thermoplasmatota archaeon | reverse complement strand
TGATCGATCACCCGCCTTCGGCGTTCGCCGGCATGCATGGAACGCCCCGCGCGCTTCGTCCGGTGCGGGACGCTGGAACGGGTCGGCCGCGCCCGGGCGGGCAACATTACTTGACGCCGACACCGGCATGCGAAATCCTCGGTCGCCATGGCTTCCTCGACCCCATCCGACGCTGCCCCTGTCCCCCCGGCGTTTTCCATCATCACGCCCGAAACAGGCCAGAACCGCGTGTTCGAGATCGCATCCAACCCCGGGTTCTTCATTCCGGCACTCGGCGGGCTCGCATACCTTGCCGGCTACGTGTACTACCTCATGTTCTTCGAGCAGCTCGGCCTCCCAGGCCCCCTCATCCGGGCCACCACCGCGGAGTACGTGCTCCTTGGTCTCTCGAAGGTGATCCTCGTGGGACTCGGCGCACTGGTGGTGGGGGCCCTCATTGTCGTCGCCATCTTCGCGGTCACATGGGGCGCCACATGGCTTGCCCTCCGCGCGGTGGGCCTCAAGCCGGAGCAGACGTACCGCGACCTCCCCATGCGGGCACTCGTCTTCGCATTCGGCCCCGTGGGCCTCGTCGCCGCCGCCATCGAACTCACCTTCCAGAATGTCGAGATCCGCGGCCACGCGACCCTGGTGCAGCAGCTCTACGCGGTCGCCCTCGTCGCGACCCTCGCCGCCATCTGGCTCATCGTGCGACGCGCCCACGGCGCCGACCTCGCACGCCTGGTGGCGGCCCGGCGAGCCGGCGGGCCCCTTTCCATCGAAACGGAGCGCGCCGATGATCCGCGAACGTGGGTGGCCGGCGTCCTGAACCTGACGCGGGAAGGCGTCACCGTGCTCGCGTCCCTCGTCGTCCTCATCGGGATCGCCTCCGCGATCCTCGCAGCGGCGGTCGTGCCCGGAGTCAGTGATGCGGTGGACATCCTTTCCGGGGACACGGACGATTGGCCGGCCGCCGTGATCACCATGGTGGACCGGAACCACGACCTCCACAACGAGACCGCCTACCTCGTCATGATGTCGAACGGGGTGTTCCACGTGGTCGTCCCGGACTGCGTCAACCACGAGCGGGCGCTCATCATGACCGTGCAGGCCGAGCAGGTCGTCAGTCTCGACTATTCCGAGGGATTGATCCCGTGCCCGTTCGACGATGGGGATTGAACGGGCACCGCCACCTGAGGGCCGCCGGTCCGACCCGCAACGTGAACCCGTCGCGGACATGGCGTGGCAGCGGGAACCGCCGGGCGCCCCGATGGAACACGATGGCCGCGTCGTTCACGTGTGGCCCGCGCCGACCGCGCCGCGGGCGGTCATGACCCACGAGGACCCGTCATGCACCCCGGATTCACGGAAGCACATCACTCCGCCGCTCGATGGATCGGACCGGGTCACGCCACCCACGTGGGTGATGGAACCGATGCGTGCAAGTCCGTGGTCCGTGACAGGCGCGGTGCCGGGTGCCTGTTGGCTCGGGTTCACGTGGGAAGCATCGTGGACGGTGGCGACACAGGGCGTGCCCAAGGGTTGGTCCGGCATGCAGTACCACACGTCGCCCCGGTACCCGTACCCGTGGTCCCACTCGCGGTACAGGCTGCACTCGCCGCTCCCGTGCACGTACCGGTAGTTCCGGCAGTCGTCTCCGCCTTCCGGGAACGACGCGGCCACGACGCCGATGCCCAACTCCGTGTCGATGGTCAACGTCATGGTCGCCTGCGCGAAGTTCGTGATGTCGCTCCCGTCGATGGTGCACGCGTGACCGTCCGAGCCTGCCAATGCGCCCACCATGACGATGGGTCCGGGGAGGACGGCGGCGGCGGGGGCGACGGCCAATGAGAATGAGAGGATGGCGAAGAAGGCGGCGAAAAGGATGCGGGGATTCATCAGACAAGGACTCCGGTAGTGACCGGCCCGGAGGGGCGGGCTGGCTTCGGCGAACGGATGGAGGGGAATAGGATGTTTCGTGAGAGTGTATGTGGGAGGGTGCTCGTCACGGCGAGGGCCTGCGTGGGGCTTCGGGCGGGGGGAAGGAATCCGATCACCGGATCCCCGCCGTCCTTGGTGGCTCCGTACGCTCAGCCACGCGGCGCAAGTTCCCGGCGATGGCCCGCCCAACCCCCAGGGTACACGCCCAATCACGGGACGCGGGCCATTGCCGCAATCACAAACTTGTACCCATACTGCACAATGCCCGCCTCGCCCTCGGTGTTGATCTTCCGGAACACGGCCTTGACCTTCGTCCCGATGGCCACATCCCCGGCCTTGCAGTCCACAAGCTGCCCCGTCACCTTCGGCCCTTCGGCAAGGCGCACGATCGCCATCACATACGGCGCCTGCACCTCGAAGCCCTGCTGTCCCGCGTGCAC
>JBFILE010000544.1:0-2364 GCA_041599855.1 Thermoplasmatota archaeon | reverse complement strand
GAAGATTACGTCGGCGTCGCCACCGGGCGTCTGGTACGCCATCCCCTGCTTGTCCAGGTTGTCGGGGTGGAGCGGGTTGTCGGGGTGATCGGGGTGGAGCCGCGACCTCGGGTGCATTACGCGCGCGAACGCGCCGATGCCTCCACCGAGGGCGGCGCCGACGCCGATGTTCATGAACGCTTCCTCGGCGGCGCGAAGCTCCTGGAAGTACTGGAGCCCGGCTTCGGGGATCGCGGCGGCGGCGGTGCCGAGCAGCACGCCCTTGGTGACCTGACTAGCACCCCGAAGCCGGGTCAGGAGACCGAGGCCGGGGGTGTAGGAACTCAGGTCGGTGGCGGCGCCCGCGAGCCCGCCGAGGACAACGCCGAGCGCGGGGCCACCCTCGATCTTGGACAGGAGGTCCTTTTCGCGAGTGACGTTCGCGGCCTTGCGCTCTAGCTGTTCGGGGCTGGTGACGTTGTCGAACATGCCCTGCCGGACTTCAGTGTCCAGCGCGCGGCGCGCGTCGTCGTCCCAGTTCTCCCGCATGTAGCGGTAGGGGTTCCAGCCGCCGTCGGTCTTCTGTAGCTCAGACCGTCCGTCAGTCTCCCGCAGCCGCTTTAGCTGGTAACCAGCCTCGCGGAGTGCCTCGTAGGTGAGGTTCTCACGCTCGTACGTCGCCCCGAACGCCTCGGAGAACGACGGGGGCGCGGTGCCCTCGGCGCCGTGATCCACGACGGTTCCAGGGATTCTCGGGGTAACGGTCCCCGCGTGTGCGTTGAGAGTCTCTAGCTCAGCGGGGGACCACTGGACGAGTTTGACCATTAGGTGAAGTCCTTCATGTAGTCCTTGTACCCGGGGAGGGCGGACGATGCGTCGACGCCCCCGACAAACATGGAGGCTTCTTTGTAGCGGCGGACTGCGAGGCCCCGGACCTTCTTGGCGTTTGACTTGTGCAGGATTTCGTCCCGCGCCGCCCGGAAGTTCCCGGACTTGACGTAGCCGGTCAGGTTCGGCCCGACGAGGGCCGGGTTGTTGAACGCCAGGGAGACGAGCGCCAAGCGCTGATGCTCCTGGAGGTCGGTGTCCTTGAACTTCGTCTGGATGATCGACTCCGCCTCTTGGGCGGTGTGATCGAACAGCTTGCGGGCTTCGTCCTGGGTGACGCGGCGCTTGCCGGCGTAGACTTCGTCGAACTCCTTGTCGCTGCGTCCGGTGGCCTTGAACCACACGTCGCGCGCGTCAGGGCGTTCCATGTTGAAGCCGACGCCCACGGTGACGAGGCCCTGCTTCCTGGACTCCCCCGAAATCGGGAGGCCCGTCGCGTCGTCGTAGGCGCGGGTGCGGACACCCTCGCTCTCGGCGATGAACTTGTAGCGGCGCGCGCGGTAGCCCTCGTTGACGGGCGAGCCGGCGGTGTCGTAGGCGAAGCCGCCGCGACGCTCTTTCTGGTCTTTCTTCCAGGAATTAACGGTCGCCAAGATGTCCTCCATGGTGCGGACCTCTCCCTGCGCGACCGGCTTGGTCACGCCAGTGGCGGGCGTCACGGTGCCCTTGGAGCGGCGGTGTTTCAGTGTGTGTTCGGTGAGGTCCGTCCAGAAGTCCTGGGCGGTCCTGGCGAGGCTCTCGAAGATCCCCGCCTGGGGGAGGCGGCGCTCAAGCGGTGAGCTTTGCGCCTCCCCTACGTCAACCTCATTCGGCATCCTGTTTCCTTAGAAAATCCCGCTGAGGTCTCCCGGTGGCGGGACGTTTCCTGCGGGTCGTGCGGGCTTGGTGCCCGGGATGGGCGGGTTGTTCTCGAGCGCCCAGGCGCGTTCCCGCTCCTCCGCCGTCGGCAGAGGCTTCGTGCGGAAGCCAGGGACGTAGCCCAGGATGAACCCGAGGCTCCCGTCTTCCGGGAAGGGGACGAGGCGGAAGCGGTCGATAGCGTCCGCGTTTGCCTGTGTCCGCGTTCCGATTGCGGGGGAGTCGATGAACGTCTGGTCGACGCCCTCGACGGGGCGCGTGTCGTCGCTCGTGTCGAACAGGTCGATCTCAGCCAACATGGCGCTGGCCGCAGACGGGTCTTCGGGGATCGTGATGACCTTACCGCCGACCGTGTACTTCTGCCCGAGGCCGAACATGACGTGACCGCCGGCCTCGCCGCGAACCAGCCACACACCCTTCGCCGCCCAAGCTGAGCGACCGTCGAGTGACATGCGGGATGGGTCGTTGACGCCCGACGTGCCGGGCATGACGTTGCGAAGCGCGACCGCGTCCTGTTCCCAGGTCTTGATCGTGTCCTCGGCGACGCCGCCCTCCGCGTTCCAGACGTCACGCCCAAACGGGACGAGTTCCTGACGTGTGGGCTTGCCGTCCTTGTCTAGCATGACCCGCCCGAAGGCG
>JBFILE010000543.1:0-2372 GCA_041599855.1 Thermoplasmatota archaeon | reverse complement strand
AGAAGCATATTCTTTAGAAGTAAGGATAGGGGTTCAGGCCGGGTAAAAGTCTGAAGGGGCACGACCCGGCACGGGTGAATTTCACACATGTGGCCATGCGATCGGGACTCCCGGCGGGAGTCGTCAGTCGTCGTCGGGCGGGCGGGTGAGCGTCATCCGCCTATTCGTCGCTCGGCGTGGCGTCTTCATTCGTCGTCGTCGCCCGGGCGGGAGCGCGCGCGTCGTGCCTGATGGGGCAGGCGCCATCCGTCACCGTCACTGTGGTGGGCCGGTTGGGCCGACGTCGTCGTCGCGGATGGCCGGGTCGCAGGGCGGGCACGCGTCACCGTCGTCTCAGAAGAGCGGACGTCCCCTTCCGCCACCAGAGGGTGGGCCGCGCCATCGAACATGACCCCGGCCCCCGTTAGGGAGCGCGCCGCCCCCGTCGCGCCCGCCCATCCCCTTGTGCGTCAATCATCGCGTCATGTTCCAGAATCGACACCAATACCGGGCCGGACGGCCCCCCGATGGCAGTGACCCAGCACGCCCTTCTTGCGGCGGCAATACTTGTTGTGGCCGTCCCGGCGGCAGGTGTTCTTGCCTACGTTTACATCACCGGGACCCTTCCAGATGACCTCGCGGATCAACCGGTCGTCCATCCGGATTGTGTGGACCGCCCGTGTCCGGACCTCGTGATCGATCACTTCAGCCTGGAACGCGATGCGCACGTCAAGTTCCTCGATTACGGAGAGGGCGCCTGCGCGGTGCAGGAGGGCTACGCCCTCGAAGGCAATCATACGTATCTCGTGTTCACGACCCTCACGCTGAACATGGGCTCCGCCGCCCTCGTGATCGGCGACCCGCTGGATCACATCCAGTGGTTCGAGTATCACGCCTGCCACGATCACTGGCACTTCAAGCAGTACGCGGAGTACCGGCTGTGGACGCCCGCACGCTTTGCCGAATGGGATGCCATGCGCCAATCGAACCCGCAGCTCACGCCGGAACAGGCATTCTCAAAGTTCCCGGCGTTCGCGTCCGACTTTGTGGGAAGTGGCAAGCAGGGATTCTGCCTCGTGGACGTGACGGGCCCCAACGACGTGATGCCGGACGAGGACCCGGTGTACGAGGATTGTGAGAAGGGGCAGGGAATCAGCATCGGCTGGGGCGACAAATATGATGACGAGACCGATGGGCAATGGATCATCCTCGCCGGGGTTCCACCCGGGGAGTACGTGCTGGAGGCCGAAGTGAACGGGGCCCGCGTGATTCCTGAACTCGAGTACCGGAACAACCGGGCCTGGACCTCCGTGGCCATTCCCTGACGGAATGCCCCCGGACGTCGGGGACCGTTCCGTGGCAGGTCGGTAATGGTACACGCCAGGGGTGGTCCCGTCCCGACAACGCAGGCGAGCGTGCCGATGCGGCACCGTAGGGCTTCAAGGGCCGGAAGTCCCCTCCCCGTGCATGATCCGGAAATTCGCCCGTTTCGAAGTGTCGACGGAGAACCTTGATGCCACGCTCAAGGTGATCCGGGCGTTCGTGGATGAGGTCGGGCGGAAGGAGGGTGGGACGGCCACGTACCATTCCTTCCAGGACGTGGATCACCCGACGCGGTTCACCCACTTCATGGAGTTCCGCACACCGGCTGCCGAATCATACCATCAGAAGACGGCGTGGTGCAAACGGTTCGTGGATGCCCTGTATCCGCTGTGCACCTCACCGCCCGAGTTCTCCACGGTGCACCTCGTGGGCACCGATGGCTGAGTCCGGTGTTGCCCGGCCGGGCCGAACCCGCCGGGTCAGCCTTCGGCGATTCACCAGCGCAGGAGCGCGGCCATGCCGCCCACTTCCTTGAGGAAGGGGTGGTCGGCGCGGACGAATTCGATGCGGGATTCGGCGCGCGCAGCTTCCTCGACGGCTTCGTTCACGAGGTCCACCTGCGAGCCATTGCTTCCGCACGAGCACGCCGCGTCGTTCGCGAAGTACGTGTCGTGCTCCTCGCATTTGCGGCCGCCGACCGTGATGTCCTTCTGGATGAGGAGGAGGGCGACGCGACCGTTTCTTGCGGCGCGCACGGTCCGGTATGCACCGGTCACGGCCATCTCGCCGCGCAGGAGTTCCGTCTTCAGGCCTTCGACCGCTTCGTCCGAATCCTTCGCTTCCTCCTTGCGGGAGAGGTCGATGAAGCGGTCGACGAGGGCGCCATGGTCGCTGCCGTCGGTTTCGAAGTCCACGTCCTCGATGGCGAGGATCATGTCGCGGAGGGGTTCCGGGAAGCGATCGACGAGGGCCTTCTTGACTTGGCCGGGGCCGGCGACGATGATGCGCTTGGCATCGCCGTCGCGGACGATCCCGGCGACGGCATCCACGACTTCGTCGAGGAGCTTCTT
>JBFILE010000542.1:0-2387 GCA_041599855.1 Thermoplasmatota archaeon | reverse complement strand
TGAGACGTGCTGAGACGTGCTGAGACGTGCTGAGTCGTGCTGCCACGGCTTGCGACGGGTTGCGACGAGCAGCGACAAACCAAGAATCCACTCGCCTCTGGGCCGACCGCCCCGCGCCACGAGGGACGGTGACTCGAAAGGCCACCCGCATGATCACCCGCTCGCGCATGACGTTACTTTTTGGCGCGCCGCGCGGAATGCCGGCCCACGCGCGGCTCCGGGGCAGCCTGCTCGGCACCCTGTTTGGGGGCGGAGCCTTTCGCGAGCCCCTTCGTCCGCCGCATCTTCTGCAGCTTCGCGAGCCCGCTTGCCGTGAACTGCATGGGCACCGGGTTCTCCGCCATCATCGTGGTCGCGATCTGGTCGCGGAACGCATCCGTGATCGCGTACTCGCCACAGTACAATTCGCCCGCATCCGGGACGAGTCCACGGGAGCACGCAGCCTCCTTCCAGCTCTCGCAGTTCTCGCACGAAGCGTCCAACGTTGCCGACTTCGGTGCATCCCCGTCACTCATGATGCGCCAGGATGGCGGCTCGCCCTCCTAATACCGGTCGGTTTTATCCGGAGGGTGCGGCTTCGCGAAGAACGATGACCGCGTTCCCCGACCTCGGCGTGACCGTTCGACTCGCCCAGCACCTCGGGGGCCTCGGCTACGCGTCGCCGACCCCGATCCAGGAAGCCGCCATCCCCCTCCTCCTCGAAGGCCGCGACGTGGCCATGGAGGCGCCCACGGGCACCGGCAAGACCCTCGCCTTCGGGATCCCCGCCCTCGTCAGGACCGGCGACACGCCCGTCGGCGCCCTCATCCTCGTCCCCACGCGCGAGCTCGCAGCCCAGGTGGCACGCGACCTCCACGCCGCCGGCGAGGACGACGGCTTCACCGCCCGCGCCTTCACGGGCGGCCGCGACGCCGAGCACGACATGGCGCTCCTGAAGCGCCGCCCGCCCTCGTGCATCGTTGCAACGCCCGGCCGCATGCTCGACCTTCTCGAACGCGGCGGAATCTCTGTCGCGAACCTCCGGTACCTCGTCCTCGACGAAGCGGACCGCATGCTCGACATGGGCTTCCTCGCCGACGTGGAACGCATCCTGCGTCGCGTCCCGAGCGAACGGCAGACCATCCTGGCCAGTGCCACGCTCGACCCCGATGTCCTCGACCTTGCGGGACGCGCCCTCCGGGACCCGGCAACGGTGCGCTCGCGGCAGGACCAGGCCGGCCCCCACATCACCCATTACCGGGTCAACATCACCGACCCCGTCGTCAAGCACGACGCCCTCCTCTCCCTCCTTGAACAGGAGCAGCCGGAGCGCGTCGTCGTGTTCGTCGAACGCCGCGACGACGTGGACGCGGTCGTGAAGACCCTCCGCGGCGCCGGCATCATCGCGGACCCCCTCCACAGCGAGCGATCCCACGCGCAGCGCCGCCACGCCATGGACCTCTTCCGGACGGGCGCGAGCCATGTGCTCGTCGCAACCGACGTTGCCGCCCGCGGCATCGACGTTCCCGAAGTGGACATGGTCATCAACCTGGACGCGCCCAAGCGCGTCGATGTCTACATCCACCGGAGTGGCCGCACGGCGCGCTTCATGCGCGAAGGCCGCGTCGTCACCCTCCTCCTCCCCGAGGACAAGTTCTTCCGGGAACGCCTCGAGCACGCGCGCGGCGTCATCCTCGCCCCGTACCGGCTCGACATCAAGACGCGCGCGCCGCCGGAGCCCGCGCCACCTGTGAAGGCACCCGCGCCGCCGCGGCCGAGCGGGCCCGCGACGCCGGCGCCGCGGAAGGCCACGAGCACGCGCACGAAGGTGCCCGGCGCGGCGAAAGGCCCCAAGCTCGGGGCCCGCGGCGGCAAGACCAAGGTCAAGACGGGCCCCCGCGACGGCCCCCGCGACGGCGGCCGACCCGGCACCCGCGGCGGCCCGAAATCCGGTGCGCGGAAGCCCGCCGGCCGAAGCACCGCAAGGCCCGGCAGCATGCGGCCCACCGGCGCCGGCACGAACCAGTCCGGACGGCCGAGCCGACCCGCGCGCTCGTCGTCGGGGCCTGCCGCAGGCAAATCCGCCCGCACGAGCCAGCCGCCGTCCCGGTCCGGCAGCCCGCCCCGGACGGGTCGCCCGCAGTCGTCCTCGTCGCGGCCGAGCCGGCCCGGACAAGGAGGCGCATCGCGCACGGGCCGC
The DNA here is from genome assembly GCA_041599855.1 of Thermoplasmatota archaeon. Lineage (GTDB taxonomy): Archaea > Thermoplasmatota > SW-10-69-26 > JACQPN01 > JAJPHT01 > JBFILE01. The sequence continues at coordinate 208 of JBFILE010000542.1, read as the reverse complement.
CCCTCCACGCGGTCCGACCCGTCCAGCAAGGCCGCGCGCCGGTCCACCGGGAAAGGCCCCGTGCGGGGACCGGGCCGCACCCGCCGCACCAAGGGCTGAACCCCCGGTCGGGCCCCTGCGGCCCGAACCGCGGGGGATCTACGTTCGGACGAAGCGGCGGCCCGCGATGAGTCCCACGATGGCGAACGCCATCACGAGTCCGAAGGCG
>JBFILE010000541.1:0-2389 GCA_041599855.1 Thermoplasmatota archaeon | reverse complement strand
TTCCACGGGACCATGGAGCGGGAGGAGCGATGGTTCTTCGAAGCCGTGCAGGTGTGGAGCTTCCGCGCGGGCGTCAGCGACAAGTGAAGAACCGGTGCGGCCGGACCCGCGGGAGCCGTCCCCGGAATCGATCCCGGGCCTGCCCACGTCAGGTCCGCCCGCACCCGCCGCAGGATCCCCGGGCGGCACGGCGTCCTGAGCCCTTCGAGGCCCCCGTCGCGGGTTGGCAACGCGAGGGATTACCCGATGACGTTCCCCAGGAACGCTAGGATGGCGAGCACGAGGAAGACGACGATCAGGATCTTCGCGATGTCCATGGTGAACCCCGCTACCCCGCCCGCGCCAAGGGCATAGGCGACAAGGGCGAGCACGAGGAACAGGATCGCGAGTCCGAGCAGTCCGCCAGGCATGGCAAGGCCGAGTACAACAGGCAACATGTGAGCCGATCGGTCCTCGAAGACCGCGTATAACGCCTCCCGCCACTCGATCGATGCTTCACAGGCGCCTGCCGCACAATCGACGAACCCATGCACCGATTCCGATCACGGTCACGGCCGCGAGCGTGCCGGCGCCCGGGATGCCTCGGGGGTCCTCACCGCCACGCACCGTCGCGCCCGTACCTTCGAGGCCGTCATCCGTGTCCCCGATCACGAAGACGGTGGCAACGACTTCCGCCGTGTTGCCCGCGGTATCCTCTGCAACGACACGCAGGGTCCGCGACCCCGCCGCGAGGCTGATGCGGGTTTCGTTGGTGTGGCTGACGGCCTCCACCGCCTCATCCACAAGGACCGTGACGCGGGCGACACCGGAATCGTCCCGGACGTGCCATCGCACGAACACGGTTCCCGCGGCGACTTCGGTGCCGTCGCCGGGCTCAAGGAGCACGAGGACCGGCGGCGTCGAATCGACCCCTCCCTCTTTTTCGTGAGGGCTCCCGGTCCCGTTCGTGGGGGGCACGCCTTGGCTCGCGCGCTCACGGACGTCCAGGGTCAACGTGTCGATCGACTGCCCTCCGCGGCCGTCGGACACGGTGAGCGTGACCAGGTGCCGACCCGCGGTCGTGAACGTGTGGGTCACGAACGCTCCCTCCGCATCCACGGCGCCATCCGACTCGAAGTCCCACGCATACGAGAGCGCATCACCATCCGGGTCCACGCTGAGGCTCCCGTCCAGGTTCACGCTCTCCCCCTCCCGGGGTGCCCGCGAACTGGATTCCGCACGCGCCGAGGGCGCCTCGTTGGGGCGCTCCGTCCCATTCATCACAGGGGGCGGGGGAGCCTTGGTCACGGTCACGGTCACGTTGGCCGGCGCACTCCGCGCGCCGTCGGCATCCATGACCACGAGGCTGACCGTGTGGATGCCGGCCGGGAACGTCACGTTCCGCCACTCGATTCCCCGGTGGTAGCGGGCCGTGGGTTCACTTGTCCAGACGAAGGACCCGGCGGGGATCGGCCCATCCGGATCCATGCTGTTCTTCCCGCTGAATGTGAATGGCGTCGCCGTCGTGCCGGTTTCCCCCGGTGTGACGCTCACGTGGGCCACGGGGGGCACGTTGTCGCCCTTGAGTTTCCGGACCGCCGCGAGGGCATCCACGTATCCGGCGCCGCGGGCCGGGGACCAATCCGTGTACGCGTCCGCCCACGCCTCCGGGACGAACGTGGACCAGTCGGCACCGCTCCACCGCTTCGCGGCGCTCGTCATGAGAAGTCGCTTCACGTCGTCGGGCGTCAGCGACGGTTTCGCGTCAAGGAGGAGGGCCGCGACCCCGGCAACATGCGGCGCCGCCATGCTGGTCCCGCTCTTCTCCACCGTACCCGTTGCGGCGCCCGTGTTGCCGGGGCATCCGCCGCAGCGGGCGCTAGCGACCATGGACCCCGGCGCCACCACATTGGGTTTCGGCTCCGCGCCGTTCGGCCCATACGAGGAATAGGGGGCGATCGAGTCATCCTCGCGGTCTGCGGTGCCCTTGTCATCCACGGCACCCACGGTGATGGCGCCTTTCGCCACACCCGGCGATCCGATGGTGTTGGGGCCCGACGTCGAGCAGCTGGACGATGGCTGACCCGCACCGCAGTTGCCGGCCGCGACCACGACGACCACCCCGCTCTCGACGAGGGCGTCAACGAGGGCGAGCGTCCGGTCGCTCCCGTCGTTCGGATCCCCCGGCGTAAAGGTCGCATATGACACGCTCACGATGTCGATGCGGTTCGCGCCCGGGGACCCGTACGCGGTATTCCCGGCGTTGTAGTCGAGCACCCATTCGAGACCGCGGGCGACGCCGCCCACGCTGATTCCGGCAAGGTCGCTTGCGATCTTCACATCCACAAGACGTGCCGCCGGTGCCACGCCGCGGGGCTCGCCGCGGCCAAGGGCGATGGCGGCCACATGG
>JBFILE010000540.1:0-2389 GCA_041599855.1 Thermoplasmatota archaeon | reverse complement strand
GCTCGTGTTCACGGGAATCTCACCGCCCTTCGCGGTGACGCCCTTCTCCGCCGCGAACTGGCCTTGGCCCTTGGGGAGGAACCCGAGGTCCTCGATGGCGAGGATCTCGCCGATGGTGTACGAGTCGTGGACTTCGGCGACGTGGATGTCGCGCGGCATGACCTCGGCCTGCCGGTACGCGATCTGCGACGCCATCTGGGTGGCGGCAAGGCTCGTGAACGATTCGCGTTCGTGGAGGGCGAGGGTGTCGCTCGCCTGCGCACTTGCCACAATGGTGACGGGCTTGTCCGTGAACTCCCGGGCGCGTTCGGCACTGCAGAGAACGACCGCGGCGGCGCCGTCCGCATTCGCGGCGCAGTCCAGCATGTGGAGGGGGTCCGCGACGAAAGGGCTGTTCAGGACCGCATCCACCTTGATGGGGAAGGGATACGCGGCGAAGGGATTGTTCGCGCCGTGCGCGTGGTTCTTCACGCTCACAGCAGCGAGTTGCTCGCTCGTGGTGCCGAACTCGTGCATGTGGCGGCGCGCCATCATTGCGTACGTGCTCGGAAGGGTTGCGCCGAAGAAGGACTCCCATTCCTGGTCGAGGGCGGACGACAGGACGTTTGTCTGCTCCGCGTCGCCCACGTCCGTCATCTTCTCGACCCCGCCGACGACGACCACGTCGCTTGCGCCGCTGGCGACGGCGAGGAAGCCTTGGCGGAGGGCCGCGCCGCCCGAGGCGTCCGCGGCTTCGATCCGGGTGGCGGGGATGTGGTTCCCCGCAAGGCCCGCTTCGTCAAGGACGAGGGCGCCGATGTGCTCCTGGCCGATGAAGCGGCCGGCGCTCATGGACCCCACGTACATGGCTTCGATGTCGTCTCCCGAGATGCCTGCATCCTTCACGGCGGCGAGGCCGGCCTGGGTGATGAGGCTCCGGAAACTCGTTTCCCAGAGTTCGCCGAACCGGGTCTGGCCGACGCCGATGATCGCGACTTCACGCATGAGTGTCAAATCCTCCTGATCCGTCCCTTCAGGTCCGCCTTGTCCGGGACCTTCTTCGGGAGTCTGGTCTTCGTTCCTTCGCCCGGGCCCGGCGGTGCCGGGTCCATGGCGCGTGGCTCTGCGGCCTCGACCGCGCCCGGCTCGTGCGCCGCCGGACCGGAGCCCTGCCGCAGGTCGTCCGGGGCCTCCGCGCCCGGCGGATCGGCGGGACTTCCCGACGACGCTGCGGGTCCGGTGCCGCCCGCACCCGAGGGTCCGGCGGCCCGCGCCGGGCCCGTGCCATCCGGCGGCGCCGTCCCCGGCGCATCCACATGATGCCGGATCTTTTCGCCGAACTCGTCGCGGAGGACGAGGTCCGCGTGGTACTCGAGATTCATGAACCCGTGGCGGCTGCAGAGGTCCCTGCGCCCGTCCATGGGGCAATGGGTGTCCCGGGAGAGGGCGAACACGGTTCCGCCGCGTTCCGTCGCCACCTGCTCCATGAGGTCCCTGTGGCGGGCGCGCGCCGCATCCACGGACCGGGGCCCGTAGCGGCCGTAGTCCCCCGACGCACAGACGTACGCGTCGAGAAGGCCGAGGGTCACGTGGTCCACCTGCCGCAACGGCCCGCCGCAAAGGGGGCAAGCCCCACCGCGCGCCGCGTCCGGGTTGCTCGGAACCACCTGCACACCTCCAGTTCCTCGGGCCTCAGGCGCTCGCGCCCTTGACGATCTTGCCACGGAACTTCGCGTACGTGGCGTAATCGATGTATTCCTTGTCGTCGATGAGGGCCTTCAGGGTCTCCCGCGGGTTCCGATCAAGGGCGGTGATCCCGTCCGTGACCGTGATGTCGAAGGCATCCGCGCCCGCGCCGGACCCGTACGCGCACATGAAGATGCGGTCGCCCGGATTGGCCTCATCGAGGATGGCGCACAGACCCAGCATGGCACTCCCCGAGTACGTGTTCCCGATGATGGGCGTGAGGAGTCCCGTCGTGTACTGCTTGTCCTCGAACCCGAGCTTCTTCCCGATGCGCACCGGGAACTTGCCGTTCGGCTGATGGAACACCGCATACCGGTAATCCGCGGGCTTCGAACCCACATCCTCCATGAGGCGCTCGCTCGCCGACCGGACATGGCGGAAGTACGCGGGCTCCCCTGTGAACCGCCCGCCGTGGGTCGGGTACTTCTGGCCTTCGCGGCGCCAGAAGTCGGGGGTGTCCGTGGTGAAGGAGACGGTGTGGTTGATGGTGGCGATGACGTCCTTCGTGCCGATGATGAACGCTGCAGCACCCGCACTCGCGCTGTATTCCAACGCATCGCCGGGCGCGCCCTGGCTCGTGTCCGCGCCGATGGCGAGGCCGTTCTCCACCATGCCACTCTTGGCAAGACCAAGGGTGGTCTGCATGGCCGCGGTGCCCGCCTTG
>JBFILE010000539.1:0-2391 GCA_041599855.1 Thermoplasmatota archaeon | reverse complement strand
GGTGCCGTACGTGTTCTTCGCCATGCCTTCCTTGAAGCAGGCCTGCCCGAAGAGCGCCGCCTGCTGATCCCCGGCGATTCCGGTGATGGGGATCTCGGCCCCGAAGTGGGATGGGTCCGCCATGCCGATGTCGCCGGAGGAATCGACGATCTCGGGGAGCACGTCCCGGGGGATCCGCAGCACCTCAAGGAGTTCATCGTCCCACTGGCACGTCCGCAGGTTCATCATCAGCGTGCGGCTCGCGTTCGTGGGATCCGTCGCGTGGACGCGCCCGTTCGTGAGCTTCCACACGAGCCACGAATCGATGGTGCCGAAGCGCACGCGCCCCTTCTCCGCATCTTCCCGGAGGCCGGGCATGTTGTCCAGCATCCACGCGAGTTTCGTGCCGCTGAAGTACGGGTCCAGGACGAGGCCGGTCTTGTCCCGGAACAGGTCCTCGAAGGCATCCTGCTTCAGGCGCTCGCAGAGTGGGGCGGTGCGGCGATCCTGCCAGACAATCGCATTCCCCCGCGGGCGCCCCGTCTTCGCATCCCAGACGACGGTGGTCTCGCGCTGGTTCGTGATGCCGATGGCCGCGAGGTCGCGGGCGGCGACGCCGGCGTCCTCGATGGCGCTCTTCGCGACCGCGAGCTGGGTCTCCCAGATGTCCTCGGGATCATGCTCGACCCAGCCGGGTTTCGGGAAATGCTGCGGGAACTCGCGGTCGCCGTGCCCGCGGATCGTGCTTGCGCGGTCGAAGACGAATGCGCCTGCGCCGGTTGTGCCCTCGTCGAGGGAGAGAACGTGGTCCTTCACCATCACGCAACCCGGACCCGGGAGCGCATCCTCCCCGCTTTACTGATGCCCCTCGGGCCCCTTGATTCGGCGCCGGGCCCTGCGCCGGGTTCCGCCGGTGCCTCGGGGGTTCGCCGCGTGGGGCGGTCGCGGTCGCAAGGGCACCACCCGTACTGGCGCCGCAACCGCAACCACCCGTACCTGGCGCCGCAACCGAGATCACCCGCCCCATGTCAACAGGTGGAGCCGCCCCGCAATCTGCCACCGCTGCCCGACCCCTCAATGTGACGCATCCCCTCACATCCCTTACCCCGTTCATCGTCAGTTGCCGTGTCACACCTACTGTCTGGCCGATAACTTCATTTGGGCCACTTCCTTAGCCGCACCCCTCGCCCGCCTGCGCGCGGGCCGTGATCTTTGAAGATGGTGTCCCCATGGCCATGATCAAGCTCAACAACTACACGACCGCGAGCCAAGGTCGCGTCGGGTCCACGAAGGACGTGTCCCCCGCCGACATGGAAGCCCGCGTGAAGGACGCGAAGAAGCTCCTCACGAAGGACACGACCTACACGTGGGACGCGAACATCAACGGCATCGTGGTCCGCCTCGTCACGAACAGCCAGCACCAGTACGAGTTCTGGGTGCAGAACTGGTGGCCGGGACCGAACAACGACTCCATCCTGCCCCACGCCACCATCTACTCGATCACCGGGATCAAGGGCGCGGACGGCAAGCTCGCCGAACCCCACGGGTTCTATTGCCCCGACCGCCACAACGCGCTGTTCCAGAACACCGAGTACTACGGCCAGTGCAAGAGCTGGGCCCTCGGCATCGCCGCCCACATCCTTGAGCAGAAGTTCAACGTGCACTCCATCCACGGCGCCTGCGCCGAAGTGGACGGCAAGGGTGTCGTCGTCGTCGCGCCCACGGGCACCGGCAAGACGACCCAGGTGAACAAGCTCTTCCAGCACATGCGCGGCCGCGTCGTCGGCGATGACTGGATCTACATCAAGCACCCCGAGAACATCGACGACATCGAGAGCCCGATCCTCGAAGTCACCCAGCCGGAGAAGAGCCTGTACGTCCGCACCGAGAACGCGAAGGAGGAACCGTGGCTCGCGCCCGTGTTCGACCGATGCCTCCTCGAGAACATCCAGGATGACAAGGACAACCCGGTGAACGAGCGCGTCGATGGCGACGTGAGCCCGTACTACGCGTTCGGGAACGCCCGCGCCATGCTCCCCCGCGAGTGGATGGCCGGCCCCGAGAAGGTCGGCGACAAGACGACCATGAAGCTCATGGTCCTCCTCCGCCGCGACAACGAGAGCCCCGCGGAAGTCTCCCTGAACGCGGACGAGGCCATCGCCATCCTGAAGGAAGGCAAGACCCTCATCCGCCCCGGCGCGGGACCCAAGGACAAGTGGGGCACGTACGGCTACGAGCCCTGGTACAACCCGTACCTCCTCGCGCCCGACCACGAGCGCCAGGAGAAGTTCTTCCGCGACGAGATGCGCTCCGCTCGTGTTGTCATCATCAACACGGGTGCGCCCGGGGAGTCCATCGACAGGACCTACCAGCGCATCATGAAGCACCTCGCAGAAGCGTAAACGCCCGCGT
>JBFILE010000538.1:0-2395 GCA_041599855.1 Thermoplasmatota archaeon | reverse complement strand
CTCTTGATGTCGGACGCTCGCCTCGCCGCTCGTCCGAACCCATGTGGTCTCCGTGCTCTCCGCGCACTCCGTGTCGATGGACGTTCGGACGCTGACAAACGTGGACCCGTCGCTCGCCCGCCCACCGACGTCCTGCCTCGTGCCCATCCGATGACGCGCTAACGGACGACGCCCGGCCGCAGCCCAAGCGGCTCCACGCATTCGTTCCGGTCCGCATGCGACCCCATGCCATCAAGCATCGCCGCGCCCGCCGGCAATCCCGGGCATGGATGACGCCCCTTGCCCGCGAGCAGCGCTACCCCCCGAAGTTTCGACGGCCCCTCGCAACCTCTTTTGACGAACGACCCGATGCAGTGCCCCGTGTACGGCGTCGTCTCATGCTCCCGTTGCCGCCGGGCCCGCGTCATCGAGGAAGGCCGCATGACCGCCACCTGCGCCACATGCGGCCGCACCCTGAAACTTCCCGAACTCAAACGCTGGTTCCGCTCCCCCCACATGGCGGACGCGCGAGCCGCCATCGCCCAGGTGAACGCCCGACTCTCCGGCCACGACGCCATGGAGGAGTTGGCCGAAGCACTCGCACCCGAAGACCCCGAAACCGAACCGATCGACGTGGCCTCCTACGAGGACCTTGCGGAGGAACGTGTGCAGCCCCTTGCCGGAGTCGTCGCGCGGGCCCGCTCCGCACGCGGAATCCGGAGCCGGGTCGAAGCCGTCGCCCGCGAAGTCGCAGCCGACCTCGGAGACTTCACCGAAACGGAATTCGAGATGGCCCTCGAACAAGCGGAACTCGATCCGTCCAAAGCCGAACAATGGCTCCGCGACCTCGTGACCGCCCACATCCTTTACGAGCGGCGCGCGGGCCGATTCGCACTCCTCTGATCCGACATCGCGACGCTCGCATCCAAGGAGAAAGGAAGGAGCCGGGAATGATCAGGGAGGAATAGGGAAGGAACGGCAGGAAGAAAAGAAGGCTCCCGGCGAAGCCGGGAGATCCGTCGCAACATCCGGAACGGCTGCTGCGGAACGGGGAACCGGTGCACACGGTCGTCCCTGCGGCGACCGCTTCGCGTCTACTTCTGGCGGAATTCCGGGAGGTTCTGGAGTTCCCGGGTGACTTCCGACTTGCTCTCGAAGCGGTCCTTCGGGAGCTTGTTGATCACGTCGCGAACCGGCATCTTGCGGCCACCCATGCCCTCGACTTCCTTGTTGCCGAGTTTCTGGATGATCTCCTGCTTCGTCGCCGGGTATTGCACGTTGTTCAGCTCGTTCTCGATGTTCTTCATGTTGACCATTCGTCATACACCTCCGGTATTGCCGCCCACGGCGCGCGGCGTGCGAATGGTTTGTGGAACGTGCGCCGGACTTCAACAAGGAAAGGAACGCGCCATGCAGACCGGGCCGACGGCAAAGGGACGGACCAAGGCGGCCAGCGAAGCTCCCGGCGGCGTCCCTAAGCGGTCCGCCCGACGGACACGGCAACCGGGCCCCCGGCAGCTTCCGGTACGGCCCGGGTCACGAACGCAACTGTTTCCGAGCCGCCCGGCGCAGCTTCTTCTCCGCCTCATCCGTCAGGCCAAGGGGCAGGATCTTCCGACCCGCATACCACGCGGCCCCCGTGCCGTACGCGAGAGCCGGCACAAGCCACACCCACGCGGACTGGGGCGCCGGGAAATAGTTCGAAAAGAAACTCCCGGCAAAGAGCAGGGCCGGCATGTACGCCAACGCAGTGATCGCGAGGCTCTGGAACGGCGTGCGATCCCGGACACCGACTCCGACAGCAGCCCCGAGGGCGATGCCGATCAACGCGAACGCCATGCTCAACCCGAGCGCCAGAATGTAATCATACGCCCCGATCACGACATCCGTCCGCCCGACGAGCATCCAGTTCGCGTACGCGAGGGCCACCAGCGACGCGATCCCACCACCGAACGCGCCGCCGTTGAAGATCGCGTGCGGATCCCCCTGCCACTTCCGCCAGTTCAGGACCGCCATCTTCAGGCCCTGCTCCATGATGGCGATGCCGACGATGAACACGAACGGATTCCCCCCGCCAAGGGCCCCATGGAAAAGCGCAATCGGGACCCCCGCCAGTAGGCCCCCCATGTAGAACAGGAACACGGTCTGATCCTTGAAGCCGCCATCAAAACGCCCGTAAAGGATCAGGATGACCACCAGCGCCGGCAGGAACCCGATCATCCCAACGAGCAACGGCGCATAGTTGAACAAGGCCACGGCCCGGCCATGGGCCGGGCCGTTTTAATTCCTCCGCCGGCCCGACTTGGGGTCCGCCTCCGCGGGCGGAGCCCGCTCCGGCGTAAGGTCGGGCCGCCGGCCAAAGGGGGCCTTCGCGGCCCCCTTTCGAAATCCCCCGCGGCCTCCGGCGGGACGGCCG
>JBFILE010000537.1:0-2401 GCA_041599855.1 Thermoplasmatota archaeon | reverse complement strand
GTGGTGGGGTGGTGGGGTGGTGATTGTGATGGTGAACGCTGGGTAGAGCCGGCTGCGAAGGAATGCCGGGACACTCCTAGTGCCGCATCTCGCTCCCAGGGGTCGCCCGCAATCCCTTGAGGAATCCATCGAAGAGGGCACGGTGCTTCTCCTCGTCCGCAAGGATTTCGCTCGCCAGGTCCGCCGTCACCGGGTCATCCTGGCTCTCGGCCGCGTGGAAGAGGTTCCGGTAGCGCTCGATGGCCGCTTCCTCCGCCTTCAGGACTCCCTTCACCACCGTGCGGATGTCGGTGGAGTCCTTGGGCGGCTGAAGCATGTCCTGCTTGAGGGATTCCTTGACTTCGAGGGATCCGGGGGGACCCGTACCGAGTTCCTTGAGGCGCTGTGCGATCTTCTGCGCGTGGCCCAGTTCCTCGGGCACGTCCTTGCGCAGACTCTCCTTCACCTCCTCGGCCATGATGCCGTCCAGCGTCACGCTGAGTGCCAGGTAGTTCTGCACGGTCTCGATCTCGTCGGCGTAGGCGTCCTTCAGGATGTCCTTCACATCGCGCATGGTCCCACGCCTCGCGCCTCAGGCATTGAAGGATTCCCGTTCCGTCATCGATGGGCAGCGGGTGTGCGCGGGCCCGTGCCCGGTGCCTTCTGCCCGGCCGGCATGAATGGACTGCCCGTCGAGTCCGTCCGGATGAAGTTGGCGGTTGCGGGTCACGCCCGGGTCCCCGAAGGCTTTTTGCCGAGGACCGGGACTCGTTGGCCCGATGGCGTCCAAGACGTTCACGGTCACCGGCGAGAACACCCTGCACTGCGGCGGATGCGAGACCCGTGTCGCGAACGCCCTCAAGCGGATGGAAGGCGTTTCCGCCGTGGACGCGAGCCATACCTCGCAGGTCGTCACCGTGGACTACGATGACGCTGCCGTCACCGTCGAGGACCTCCGCGCCCGCTTCCAGAAGCTCGGGTACGCCGTCGAAGGGTGAGGGCCGCATCTTCTGCTCGTGGCGCAACCCGCCCACACCGGGCCGCGTGTGGGCATGGTGGTCGGCGATGGCCGAACCCCGCTCCGTGCCAGGGATCGCAGGACTCCCCGACCCCGTTCCCTGTGGGTGATCGTCCGACTCCCGGATCCCATTCCGTGTCGCTGATCGTCCGAATCCCGAACCATAAGCCGCTTCCGGGGTTCGCCTTCGATCCTGCACCCCATGCCAGAATTCCCTTGCCAGGATTGCTCGGCCGGGTTCAACCGACTCGCCGAACTGGAGCGGCATGAAGCAATCGCCCACGCCGGCGACAAGCCGGTGCGTCGGGACAACCGGGGCCCCGGGGTGCCACCGACCCATTGAGCGGCGGAGGGATGAATCGGTGAGAAAACGTTTCCTTACCCGGCCATGGAAGAATCTGCGTGGTCGCAGGATGAGGTCCCACGGTGGCATCACGGGTGGCGAAACGATCCAGGACGCGCTGGATGCCTTCGAGGACGCCGGCTACACGGCACAGTTCGCGGCCCGCGAAGGCGGCGACATCATGTGCTTCACGTGCCGCGAAGTCCATGTGGCGGAGACCGTGGGCCTCGATTCCATTGAGCGCATCGAGGGCGTGAGCGATCCGGCGGATGAGACGGTCGTGGCCGCCATGGTGTGTCCCGGATGCGGCGCGCGGGGGACGGCCGCATTCGGTTATGGACCCATGGCGCCGCCGGAGGATGCGGAAGCCGTCCGACGCATCCACGATGAGCGGCGGTCGGAATCCCTGGCTCCGTGACCGTCACAATTCGCGGGGACGGGACGGCCGGATCCTGTCCTCCGGGATGATCCGCAGGAAAGCATCGCGTGCCGCTCCCACGGCCGCCGCGTCGCCGCGGAAGCGCACCGTCACGCGCGGCTCGCCATGGTGCGGATAGGATCCGAGTTCCACGCCCGGATGGGCGGCCGCCACGGTGGCGAGGTCCGCCGCGAATGCGCTCTCCGGGAGCGTGACATCGAACTCCTCGTGGGTGTCCGCGGTGTGCTGCGGAATCAGACTGCCGGAGACGGATTCGTCGAAGATGCCGATGCATTCGGCAGGCACGCCGGGGAACACCACGACGAGGCGGTCCCTGTCACGGATCGCGTACGGCGTGGATGCCCCCACCGGATTCATGAGGGGTTCGGCTCCGTCCGGATACCGGACCATGCGGCGCGCGTTCTCGATCATGGCCGCGGGCAGGGAATCGAACGGTTTGCCGATGCGACCCGCATAGCGCGTCACGAGGCGCTTCCACCCGCCCTCGTCATGGGCGATTCCCATGCCGAAATGCTTGGCAAGGACGTCGGTTGTGCGGTCGTCGTGGGTGGGACCCAGCCCCCCGGAAATGAGGACGAGGGGACTCCTTGCGAGTGCCCGCGTGAGCTCCTCCTCGATGATG
>JBFILE010000536.1:0-2415 GCA_041599855.1 Thermoplasmatota archaeon | reverse complement strand
CGACGACGACGACGGACGACGCCTGCCCTCCCGCCCTACGACCACGACGACGACGACGGACGACGCCCGACCGGGCCAGCTTTCCCGACATCTCCCCGTATCGGGATGCTTGTCATCAGCTGCACCCCGCGCGCCAAGGCGAACCATCGGCAATCGCCGTCGAGTTTCCAGCCGTGCTCACGACGAAATGACGGAAATCACGAGGATTATCGTCGATGAGCATGCACGGGCCGGCGCAACGTAGATAAATCAGCCTTCCATAGCTTCGAACGGCGGCTCGTGCGGCCGCCGGAGAGTTCTTTTCATGCCCACACGCGACTACAAGGTTTTCCTGAATGGAGAATTCGTCCCGGAGGCGGAAGCCAAGGTCTCCGTCTACGACCACGGCTTCCTCTACGGTGACGGCGTTTTCGAAGGCATCCGCGCCTACAACGGTCGCGTCTTCAAACTCGACGAGCACGTGGACCGCCTCTTCGCCAGCGCGAAAGCCATCCACATGGAGATCCCGTACACGAAAGAGGAGATGACCAGCCTCATCCTCGAAGCCCTCCGGGTGAACAACCTCCACGACGCCTACATCCGCCCCATCGTGGCCCGCGGCGTCGGCGACCTCGGACTCGACCCCCGCAAATGCAAGAACCAGACGGTCACCATCATCGCCCGCGAATTCCCCGCCCTCTACGGCGACAAGTACGAACGCGGACTCACACTCGTCACCTGCTCCACGCGCCGCAACCCCCCGCAGTGCGTGAGCCCCAACATCAAGAGCCTGAACTACCTCAACAACATCCTCGCCCGCATCGAAGTGAACCGCGCCGGCGCGGACGAAGGAATCATGCTCGACATCAACGGCTTCGTCTCGGAAGCCACCGCAGACAACGTGTTCATCGTCCGCAACGGCGTCCTCTGCACGCCTCCCATCGCGACCAGCCTCGACGGCATCACCCGTGCCGCCGTCATCGAAGTTGCCAAGAACGAAGGCTTCGACGTCGTCGAGAAGCAGATGACGCTGTTCGACCTCTACACCGCGGACGAACTCTTCATCACCGGCACCGCCGCCGAGGTCGCCCCGTGCGTCACCCTCGACCAGCGGACCATCGGCAACGGCGAACCCGGACCCGTCACCCGCCACCTCATGCGCGCATTCACGAAATACGCGAACAGCTCGGGAACCCCCATCCGGGCCGAGGACGCGACCCAGACCCTCACACCGTAAGGGGCCAAAGCGCAGGCTACAAGTAGGCCGCCCCGGCGTAGGTAAGCCACGTGACGCCCGGGCGGCCGCCCCCCTCTCCCAGGGTTTTCCCCATGCACATCCGCTCCTCGAGCGGAACCGCTCGCGCGCGAGCCGTCATCGTGGTCGCCCTCATCCTCCTTGCAAATGCAGCCATGGCCGGTTGCTTCCGACGCGACCCCGCCGATACCAATTCACACGCCGAAGATCCGGAAACCGACCCCGTCCCCGTCGAGAACGTGGACCCCGGAGGAGCCAACCCGACCCCGGGCCCCTCCGGCGCCGGCAATGCATCCGCGCCCGCGCCGCAGGCAGCATTCCGGATTGCCCGCCTCGTGAACGTGAGTGCGTCCGTCGTACCCGCCGTCCAACTTGCTGTCGCCCGAGCCGATTCCCTGGACGCGTACGCCCTCGTGTACCGCGTGCGAGGCACCGGGGACGACCCCGCGCACCTCCGGTTCGACCGCGTCGACGCCGACGGCACCGTGCGACAAGGCGCCCGCGTGCCCCTCGTCCGGGGCGCCCTCGCGGCCCCCACCATCGCGTGGAATCCGACCGCAGGCGACGGATCCTTCCTTGCGGTCTGGGTCGAAGAACCGTCATTGGACGCCGGAGGCGCCCTCCGCGTCCTGCGCCTCGATGCGAACCTTGATGCCATGGGTGCCGCCCTCGATCTTGCTGCCCCAGCCACGGGACGGCCGGCGATCACGACTCACGCTGGCGATTTCATGATCGCGTACCGGGTTCCCGACGAGGCTGCTCCGACCACGGTCCGCGTCCTGCATGTCGCCGTCGAACCCTCGATCCACCCCGCGTCCGAACCCCGAACCCTCGAAGCGGACAGGGCGCGAAGCGTGGCCGCGATTCCGGGCGCAGCCGGCTTCATGACCGTGAGCGGCGCGAACGGGACGTTCCACGCCCGCCTTCATCTCCTGGAAGGAGACGCGTTTGCGGTGTCCGATGCCGGGAACGTGGACACAATGGACGCGCATGTTGCCTGGACGGTCGACGAATTCGTCATCGCCTCCGGCGCTCGCCTGCAGCACGGCACCCGGGAGAATGGGTGGGCGAACGAAACGATGGCCGGTCGGATCGATGCCCTCGTCTGCCTTGCCGGCGGATGTGTCGCTGCCGCGGTTGTACACGAGGGAACCGGGCGGACGATTCTTGAGGAACTCCTG
>JBFILE010000535.1:0-2418 GCA_041599855.1 Thermoplasmatota archaeon | reverse complement strand
GCCGCGAGCCGCCCCGGCTTCACGAGCCCTTCGTCGAACAGGACGTGGACGAGGGCGAGGAGGACAAGGACGTCCGACCCGGGTCGCACGAAGTGATGGGCGTCCGCGAGCGCGGCGGTTTCCGTGCGGCGGGGGTCGAGGACGACGACGCGGCCGCCCCGGGCCCGGATGTCCTTCAATCGACGGCGCATGTCCGGCGCGCTCATCATGCTCCCGTTGCTCACCGCGGGGTTCGCGCCGAGGATGAGCATGTGGCTCGTGCGGTCGATGTCGGGCACCGGCACAAGGAGCTGATGGCCGAACATGAGGAGGGCGGCGAGCATCTGGGGAAGCTGGTCCACGGAGGTCGCACTGTACCGCTGCTTCGTGCCGAGGCTCTTCAGGAGGGATTGGACGAAGATCAGGGCGCCGTGGTTGTGGACGGTGGGGTTGCCGAGGTAGACGGCGACGGCATCGCGACCGTGCTCCGCCTGGATTGCCGCAAGCCTCGTGGCCGCAAGGTCAAGCGCCTCGTCCCAGCCGATCTCGATCCAGTCGTCGCCGTCGCGCCTCATGGGGTGGCGAAGGCGGTCCGGGTCCTCCTGGAGGTCCATGAGCCCCGTGGATTTCGGGCAGAGGTGCCCCCTGCTGAACGGATCCTCGGAATCGCCGCGGATGCCTGTGACGCGGCCGCCCGCAACCTCGACGGTGAGGCCACACATCGCTTCACAAAGGTTGCAGGTGCGGGAATGGAGCCCGTCCTCGCCGGTCCGTGGCACCCGCGGACATGGGCGGCGGGATGCCATTACCTTTGCCGAGGGAATCGGTGGGTGCCCGAGACGCCCGGCGCCGCAGCTACGGCACCAGCGTGGCGGCCGGATCCCGACCTCACAGGAAAAAACAGCGACTATTCCGCTTCGTACGTCTTCTCTTCCTTGAGCGTGCCGTCGGACTTGTACGTCCGCCACACGCCGATCTTCTTGCCTTCCACGTATTCGCCTTCGTCATGGACGTTCCCGGTGGCGTGCCAGCGCTTCCACGGACCGACCTGCTGGCCCTTGTCGAAGGCGCCCTCCTGGAGCTTGCTGCCGTCCGACCGCCACCACGTCCAGAGACCCTGGAACTTGCCATCGACATACGTGCCTTTGGCCTTCACGTTCCCGTCCTTGAGATAATAGACCCACTCGCCGTCCTTTTCTCCATCCTTGTATTGGCCTTGGATCGACACGGTGCCGTCCGCAAACTTTTCTTCGTAAGGTCCATCGCTGGGAGGCGAGTCCTGTTCCATGTGGGGGGCATCTCGCATCTTCCCTATCAACGTCGCCCGTAAAATCGCCAAAAATCAACCAAAAAATGAGTAGCAAACGTGCATGTGCCCATTTTTGGGCGCACGACGCGACCCCCACCACGACCCGTGCTCACCCGGTCCGACCGGGCGGGTCGCCCGTGTCCCGCCCATCGACCATGCGCACCGGCCGACACCTTTAGACGCCCCGGTGATCGTCCGCGGGACGATGGTCGCCCCCCCTCGCACCCCACCCGTCCCTGTCCCCGGCCCCGTCACGGTCAACGGCGTCCACATCCCGACCATGGTCTATGGCACCGCATGGAAGGAGGACCGGACGGAATCCCTCGTCGCCGCAGCCCTTGATGCCGGGTTCCGCGGGATCGATACCGCAAACCAGCGTCGCCACTACAACGAGGCCGGCGTGGGGGACGCGCTGCGGGCGGCGTTCGCGGCCGGAACCGTGGGCCGGAACGACCTGTTCCTGCAGACGAAGTTCACCTACATGCGTGGGCAGGACCACCGGTTGCCGTACGACCCGCATGCCCCGCCGGGAACCCAGGTCGAACAGTCTGTTTCAAGCTCCCTCGACCACCTCGGCGTCGACCACATCGATGCCTACCTGCTCCATGGGCCTGCACAATACCCGGGCCTTTCGGCGGACGATCATGCGACGTGGCAGGCCATGGAAGCGGTCCACGATACCGGCCGCGTGCGCCTCCTCGGGATCTCGAATGTGATGATCGACCAGCTCACGGACCTGCACGCGTGCGCCCGCGTCAAGCCCACCATCGTCCAGAACCGCACCTTCACGCGACCCGAGGCCGACCGTGCCGTCCGCACCTTCTGCCGGGACCACGGCATCGTGTATGAGGGCTTCTCGCTGCTGACGGCGATTCCCGGGGTCCTCGCGCACCCGACCGTCGTCGCCATTGCCGCCCGCACCGGCCGCACCGTGGCCGAGGTCATCCTCCGGTTCTGCCTCGCACGCGGCATGATCGTGCTCACGGGCACCACATCGAGGGAGCACATGGCGCAGGACCTCGCCGTGGGGGACATGGAACTCTCCACGGAGGAGATGGCGTCCATCGACCGACTTGTCACGTGAGCTGGCGGTGCCCACTCACGGCCCGCATCATGGATATCGGACGGGC
>JBFILE010000534.1:0-2419 GCA_041599855.1 Thermoplasmatota archaeon | reverse complement strand
GGGAGGCGGAGCCGGGCGGAGGGGTGGGGTGCCCACCAACCCACGCGCGGCGCGGCGAGGTTGGGGGTGGGCTGGTGGGGGCCCCAACCGTCACACCCACCCCTCGCGACCCGCCTTCCTACACCGATACATCACGGTCGCTTCGAGGGTCGAACACGATAAGCGCAACCCCCGCGGCCCGCAGGCTGCCAGAATGTCCCTGCAGCGGGTCGAATCGCCGACCCCGCTCACTCCGCCACTGCGGGCGCGGGCGCCTCAACCGGCGGTGCCGCCACGGGCGCCTCCTCATCCGGCGGGAACTAGACCACATACTCGACGAAGTCGCGCGCCTCGTAGCTTTCCGGGAAGAGCTTCCGCGCTTCCTCCACGAGGGTCCGCGTGTCCGTGTATCGCGGGCTGATGTGGGTCAGGTACAATCGCCGGACACCGGCGGCCTTCGCGATGAACGCGGCCTGCTGGCTCGTCGAGTGCCCGTACTTGTTCGCGTCCGCGAAGTCGCTCGCGTACGTGGCCTCGTGGATGAGCACGTCGGCACCTTGCGCGAGCGAGGCGACGGATTCGCATGGGACGCAGTCGCCCGTGTACACGATGCGGCGACCCTGCCGGGAGGGCCCGAGCACCATCTCGGGCGTGATCTCCTCCCCGGTGTCGAGGACGACGGCTTCGCCCTTCTGGAGGCGGCCGAACATGGGGCCTTCGCGGACGCCGAGTTCGACGGCGCGCGGCTTGTTGAAGCGGCCGGGGCGGTCGTTCTCGAGAAGCCCGTACGCGAGGGCGCGCACCGTGTGCTTCACGGGGCATGCTTCGACGCGGTATCCGTCGAATTCGAGGACTTCCCCGTCTTCGAGGTCGCGGGTCGTGATGCGGAAGCCGCCGCGGCTCTTGCCGATTCCGGTCAAGGTACGCATGAGGTCCTTCGTGCCTTCCGGCCCGTAGATCTCGAGGGGTTCGCGGCGTTCGTTGAGACGCATGGTCTGCACGAGGCCGGTGACGCCGAGGAAGTGGTCGGCGTGGAGGTGCGAGATGAAGATCCGCTTCACCTGCATGTACGAGAGCCTGCTCTTCTGGAACTGGCGCTGGGTGCCTTCGCCGCAGTCGAAAAGGAGGACTTCGGATCCCCGTTTCACTGCGATGGCTGCCACGTTCCGCTCCACCGTGGGCCATGACGCGCTCGTGCCGAGGAAGACGATCTCCATGTTCTCGTGCATGACTGAACCGCGGGTACACCGACCTCGCTCTTATAGCGTGCGGGCGGGCACGCGGCCATCATTGCCCGGATGTGGGCGTCCGGAATACGGCCACATGGCGCGTGAGGCTTCGGTGGACGCGCACCGGATGATGGGATTGCAGGTCGAAAACGCGGGCTCCGGCCGCCACATGCCGCTCGTCGGCGAAGGAGGCGACGAGTCGCCCACCCGGTTTCAGGGCCGATTCGGCGGCCGCGAAGAATCGTTGGTACAGGGCGTCGAGGGCTTCCCGCTGCGTGGCGGCATTCCGACCCCACGGCGGATCCGTCACCACCGCGTCCACGGTCCCTGCAAATTCAGGGGCCTCGCCCACGTCGCGCTCCTCAACCACGGCCCCGGCCACGTCGAAGGCTTCGAGGGCGTCGCGGGTCCCTGCCACCATGCGGGGGTCGAAGTCGCTTGCGTAGACCTGGGCCCCGACGATGCCGGCTTCGAGGGCGATGCCGCCGGTGCCGCAGAAGGGGTCGAGGACGCGGTCGCCTGCAGCGACGTGGGCGAGGTTCACCATGGCGCGGGCGTGGGTCGGGTGCAGGGTGACGGGGCTGAAGAAGGGGCGGTTGTGGCCGGTGCGGGATTCGAACGCGGTCCGGTCGACGTGGGCGAGGACGATGCCGGCGTGGGCCCGTTCGCTGATGAGCACCCGGACCTCGGCGTCGGGATTGCGGAGGTCAACGGACCCGGTCGCAGCGAGGATCGCGCCGGCTTCCCGGCCGATCTCGTCGACTGCGAGTTCGGGATGCTGCCCGGCAAGGCGCCTCGCCCGGACGGCGAAGGATCGGCCGGATACGCTGCGACCCTCGAAGGAGGCGAGGAGCGAGGGCAGGTCAGGCTCGGAGGTGAACCATCGTTCGCTCACGGAGTGGGCGAGGCCGAGGCGGGTGGCGAGGAAGCGGGCGTGGTCGGCGTCGGGCACTTGGGCAAGGGCCACCCCGGTTTCGGCGCCCATGAGCGTGCCACCGACGAGCGCGAGCACGCCTTCCAGTTCTGCGAGGGGAAGGGTCGGGTGCTCGAGGGACAACTCGACGAAGACGTCCACGGCCGCGCTTAGCCGCGGTCGGCAATGAAGATTCCGAACCGGAGGGGTGCCGATTATCGTGGGCGTCGGTCGTCGTCGTGGGGCGGGCGTGCCGGCGTGCGGGCGTCGTCCGTCGTCGTCGTGGGGCGGGCGGGTG